>DBMZ01000103.1 GCA_002299005.1 Alphaproteobacteria bacterium UBA685
AAAGCGGTGAGGCAGGGGATGATAGCGCTTATGCGAATCATGATGTGGTGAATTGGCAGGATAAGCTGATTGCCCCGCTTGGCGAGGTGCGGCTGGTGAAAAAGCCGCTTAATTGGCGCGAATATGAATATCCTTTTATTTATGGTCAGACAGACAGCACCTTATTTGCGCATTCCCAATGGCGCGATTGTTCCCGCCAAGCGCTTGGCTTGCGTGATTTTGGTAATACGGTCGGGGATTTTGGGTTTAATGATGACCCGATGTTGCTCAATTATATCTGTTCGCGCTCATTGCCACGGCGCGGCATTCAGGTGGTGCAGGAACAATTGCTGGTCACTTTGGGCGCGCAAAATGCGCTTTATCTGGTGGCACAATTATTAATTGACGAGACCAAGACAGTGGTCATTGAAGACCCGTCTTATCCAGATTTGCGCGATATTGTGGCGCGTCGCACAGATAAGATTCGCACATTGCCTGTTGATGATGAGGGCATGGTGCTTGATGAGGCGGTGTTATCAGAGGCAGATATTGTGTGCATTACCCCCTCGCATCAATGCCCGACCACCACGACTATGTCTTTGCAACGTCGTCGTGATTTGTTGGCGCTGGCAAGTAAATATGACTTTATCATTGTCGAAGATGATTATGAATTTGAGATGAATTTCATCGAAAAACCATCTCCTGCGCTCAAGTCTCTTGATAAGACAGGGCATGTTATTTATGTGGGCAGCCTGTCTAAATCTCTTTTCCCGGGCCTTCGTCTTGGGTATTTGGTCGCCTCGCAAAGGCTGATTGAACAGGCGCGCAATTTGCGGCATTTGATTTTGCGCCATCCCCCCGGTCATACACAGCGCACAGCGGCTTATTTTTTGGCGCTTGGTCATTATGAAGCGCAATTGCGCCGCCTGCGTCGTCATCTAGAAGTGCGCAGAGACGTGCTGCAACAGGCCTTGGATAAAGAAGATCTGTTTGAACAAACAGCCGCGCATTTTGGGGGCACAAGCTTTTGGATCAAAGGCCCTGATTGGCTTGATTCGCGCGAATTGGCGGCAAGGGCGGCAGAGCAGGGGATTTTGATTGAGGCAGGAGATGTCTTCTTTGCCCCAAAAGACCCGCCTTTGAATTATTTCCGCATCGCCTATAGCTCTATCGCCTCTGAGAAAATTCCAGAAGGGATCGCAAAATTAGCCCGCATCTTGCATGAGATGGCACCTTAACCAAAAATGGGGGAGCCAAAAAATCGGGGATGTGCGATTGGCGATAAGAGGGGCGGTGTTAAAACTGGTGCTATTTTGATTGTCAACTGGCACTCTTCATTTGCCCTTTATAATGGAACATTGTAGTTGTAAGGATGTCTTTATTGGGCGTCTTTATTCGTGGGGCGAATTATAAGGTCTGGGGGGCTTTTATTATCTTACCGTCGTCTTTTCTTACCAATGATGCCGCGACCTGTCCGAAATGGTTGCTAGAGCTTGCGTCTGTGTCTGATCCTGTGCCAATGGCATTTGTGCGGGCAACAGGGGTGGCAGTGCTTGAATCGGCTGTGCAATCTTTTGAGGCGGGCCTTGCCCTGCCGCATCTTGTCGGTGAAGCAGATGAGATAGCGCGCCTTGCAAATGAGGCTGGCCTGTCTCTTGAGGGCTGTATCATCCATGATACCAGCGGTGAGCAAGACGCCATTCAAAAATCAATCGCGCTTGCGCAAGACGGTGTGGTGCAAGGCTTTGTTAAGGGCCAGCTTCATACAGATGTCTTTATGGGCGGTCTTGTGGCGCGTGATGCGGGCATGCGCACCGACCAGCGGATGGTGCATGTTTTTGCGATGTTCCCCCCTGATGGTGGCACGCCTTTGATGATTAGTGACGGGGCGGTGAATGTCGCGCCAAATGTAGATACAAGAGTGGCGGCGGCTTTGAATGTCGCGCATCTTTGCCGGGCCCTTGAAATTGAACGCCCCAAGATTGCGGTGTTATCAGCGACAGAATCACAGATTGCTTCTGTGCCATCTTCGCTTGAGGCGGCAGAGGTTGCGAAAGCTTGTGCGTCTGTCGATGATGGCGCTGATTATGAAGGCCCTTTATCGCTTGATTTGGCGATAGCCCCTTTGGCGGTTGAACAAAAAGGGATGAGCGGATCAGCGGTCGCAGGGGCGGCAAACGGTCTTATCATGCCTGATATTGTATCGGGCAATGTGTTATTTAAATCGCTTGTATGGTTTGGCGGCGGGGCGGCCGCTGGTTTGGTGATGGGCGCGCGCTTGCCGATTATCTTAACCAGCCGCTCAGACCCGGCCCCTGCTAGATTGGCATCGATTGCGCTTGGGGCGATTATCCAAAATGCAAAGCTTGTCCAAAACGCAAAAAAGTAAAATGTATAAAGTTAACCATGAAGGTCAAAGATCATGAAACAGCCACAAATTGATACCTCCCCAAAAGTGGGTGATGAGGTTCATAAGACGACTTGTTATATGTGCGCGTGCCGGTGCGGCATCAATGTGCATATGCGTGATGGCGAAGTGCGCTATATCGAAGGCAATCGTGACCATCCTGTCAATCAAGGCGTGCTTTGTGCCAAAGGCTCGGCGGGGATTATGCAGCATTATTCACCTGCACGCCTGACCACGCCTTTGCGCCGTGTGGGGCCGCGTGGGTCTGGTGAATTTGAGGCGATTAGCTGGGAAGAGGCGTTGAGCGAAGTTGCCACAGACATGGCAGAGATCAGAGCCAATGATCCGCGCAAGCTGGCGTTTTTTACAGGGCGTGATCAATCACAAGCGCTCACAGGCTGGTGGGCAACACAATTTGGGACGCCTAATTTTGCCGCGCATGGTGGCTTTTGTTCGGTCAATATGGCCGCCGGCGGTATTTATACGCTTGGCGGCGCTTTTTGGGAATTTGGTTCAGCTGATTGGGAGCGCACAGAATGTTATGTGCTGTTCGGTGTCGCTGAGGATCATGATTCAAACCCGATTAAGATGGGTCTTGGCAAGCTGAAAAAGCGCGGCGTCAAGGTGCTATCTGTGAACCCTGTGCAGACAGGCTATGCGGCGGTATCTGATGATTGGTATGGCATCACCCCTGGCATGGATGGCTTGTTTATCTTGTCGGTGATAAGAGAGCTGATGATGGCGGGCAAGGTCGATATTGACTATCTGACACGCTATACAAATTCGCCTTATCTTGTGATTCAAAATGAAGGGGCGGCTGACCATGGGCTGTTCTGGCGTGATGGGGATGGCAAGACGCAAATCATTGACCGCGCGACAGGCAAGCCTGTGCCGTCCGATACAAAGAACGTCTCGCCTGACCTAATCAAGGATGTTGATTTGGGCAAATCTGGCAAGGCAGTGTCTGTCTTTAAGCTGATGAGTGAGGCGTATCTGAAAGATGAATATGCGCCTGAAGCTGTCGCAGATAAGGTCGGGATTTCAGCGCCGCGTATTCGCGCTTTTGCCGCCACATTGGCAGAGGCGGCGTTTGAAAAAGAAGTGGTGATTGACCAGCCTTGGACGGATTGGAAAGGCACGCGCCATGATAAGATGATTGGCCGTCCTGTTGCGATGCATGCGATGCGTGGTATTTCAGCGCACTCAAACGGCTTCCAGACTTGCCGCGCGCTTCATGTGCTGCAATTGCTTTTGGGCTCTGTTGAGGTGCCAGGTGGTTTCCGCTTTAAGCCGCCTTATCCAAAGCCAGCTGAGATTCATCCAAAGCCAGCAGGCAGACTTGATCAGGTGGCACCAAATACACCGCTAAAGGGCGCGCCTCTTGGCTATGTGATGGGGCCGGAAGATTTGATTATCGATGATGCGGGCAATCCGCTTCGCATTGATAAGGCCTATTCATGGGATGCGCCCCTATCCGCGCATGGTCTGATGCATATGGTGATATCAAACGCCTATGCAGGTGACCCTTATCCGGTTGATATGCTGTTTATGTATATGGCGAATATGGCGTGGAATTCTTCGATGAATACCTCTGGCATGATCGATATGCTGACAGGCAAGAATGATGATGGCAGCTATAAGATTCCAAAGATTGTCTATTCAGATGCCTATGCCTCTGAGATGGTTGATTATGCAGATATTATTCTGCCAGATACGACTTATCTTGAGCGTCATGATTGTATCTCGCTTCTTGATCGTCCGATTTGTGAGCCTGATGCAGTGGCAGATGCGATTCGCTGGCCTGTCTGCCCACCAGACAGAGACGTCAGAGGCTTTCAGTCTGTGATTTTGGATCTAGGCGCGCGCCTTGGCCTGCCTGGTATGGTGAACGAGGATGGCTCTGCTAAATTTAAAGATTATGGTGATTATATCGCCAATCATGAAAGAAAGCCGGGCATTGGGCCGCTTGCTGGTTTCCGTGGCAAGGATGGCAAGGCAGCTGGGCGCGGTGAGCCGAATGAAAATCAGGTTGATGCCTATGTCAAGAATGGCGGCTTTTGGCACCAGGATCTGCCTGAAGAAGCGCGCTTTTTTAAGCATGCGAATGTCGCCTATCAGGAATTTGCCGTTGAGATGGGCTTTTATGACAGCCCACAGCCTTATGATTTCCAAATTTATTCAGAGGTGCTGCAGAAGTTTAAGCTAGCCGCGCAAGGGCATGGCGACCATGTGCCGCCGCAACATTTGCGTGCCCAGCTTGAAGAATGCTTTACGCCTTTGCCAAGCTGGTATGCACCGTTTGAAGGCGCGCTGGTAAAGGAAGGTGAATATCCTGTCTTTGCGCTGACACAGCGTCCGATGGCGATGTATCATTCATGGGGCTCACAGAATGCGTGGCTTCGTCAAATTCATGGCTATAACCCGTTATTTATCTCGCAAGAATTGGCAGATAAGCATGATTTGGCTGAGAATGATTGGGCAGAGGTCACATCACATCACGGCACGATCACGGTGCCTGTGGTGGTGATGCAGGGCGTCAATAAAGACACGGTCTGGACATGGAATGCGATCGGTAAAAAGAAAGGCGCGTGGCGTCTATCTGACGATGCGCCTGAATCAAATAAGGGGTTCTTGCTGAACCATTTGATCCATGAATTATTGCCGCCAAAAGGCGATGGTTTGCGCTGGTCAAATTCTGACCCGATTACGGGGCAAGCCGCTTGGTATGATTTGAAGGTGGCGATTGCCAAAGCAAGCCCGCCTGCCAATTTGGCGAGCCTGCCACAATTTGAGCGCCCGGCTGATTTGCCAAATATGCCAGAGAAAGAACAAACAGTCCGTTATGGTTTGAAATGGACAAATGCCGCGAGGGATAAATCATGACTTCATTACCTGAACCACAAGCGATAAAGCTTGGCTTGGTGATCGACCTTGATATTTGCGTTGGTTGTCATGCGTGTGTTGTGAATTGTAAAGAGTGGAACACGTCTGGCTATGGCGCGCCTTTGTCTGATGAAGATGCCTATGGGGCGGCACCATCTGGGTCTTGGCTAAACCGTGTGCATTCTTATGAGGTGACGCCAGAGGTAGCACCAGAGGGAAAATCAGAGGCACAAAAAGCTGGGCCGGCTATCTCGCGTACAGTGCATTTTCCGAAATCATGCTTGCATTGCGAAGAGGCTCCTTGTGTGACGGTCTGCCCAACAGGCGCCTCTTATAAGCGTGCTGAAGATGGCATTGTGCTGGTCAATGAAGATTGGTGCATCGGGTGCGGCCTGTGTGCGTGGTCTTGCCCTTATGGTGCCAGAGAGATGGACCCGGCAGAGCAGGTGATGAAGAAATGCACCCTTTGTGTTGACCGTATCTATAATGATAATTTGCCCGAAGAAGACAGAGAGCCTGCTTGTGTGCGCACATGCCCAACGAATGCACGTCACTTTGGTGATTTGGGCGATCCGAACTCTGAGGTATCTTTGCTGGTGGCGGCGCGAGGCGGTATGGATTTGATGCCAGAACAAGGCACAAAGCCTGTGAACCAATATCTGCCACCACGCGAGCGTCGTATCGAAGATGATGCCTCTGCCTCATTGGTGGCAATGGCACAAGCCGCAGAGCCAACAGGTTTTTGGAAATGGGTGGATGGCACCCTTGATAAGATTTCAGGCACTAACAAGTCATCAGGAGCTGCCTAATGCGTCCCGCTTTTTCGATTATCTTTTTCAC
>DBMZ01000104.1:0-4143 GCA_002299005.1 Alphaproteobacteria bacterium UBA685
TTGGCGCTTTATGCCACTGATTTCACGCTCTCTTATGCCGCTTTTGCCGACATATTGCATGTAATTATGAGCGGCATCGACATAAGAGTGCCGTTCCAAAAACAGTCTCGTCTTGCGATTTTGGGCGCGGTTGAATCACGTATGATATCGGCTGATCTCGTCATATTATCAGGCTTGAATGAAGGCGTATGGCCGCCAAGGGCGTCGAAAGATTTATGGATGAATCAGACGATGGCAGAGGCGATGGGCCTGCCGCATCGCCAATGGCGTATCGCGCTATCGGCGCATGATTTCATGATGGCGGCCTCTATGAGCAAGGTGATCTTAACAAGGGCGAAGCGCAGTAATGATACCCCCACCCTGCCAAGCAGGTGGTTGACGCGCATGGATGCGGTGATGGGTGCGCTCAAAATTGAGGATTTGATAGCGCCAAAATTGCCTGCTGATTTGCAAGATATTTTGGCATACCGGACATCGCAAGAGGTGACGCCGATTGCCCCGCCTGCGCCAACGCCGCCTGTTGCGATGCGCCCGGTGAAATTTTCAGCGACGCAATTTGACAAGCTGATTGGTGACCCTTACGCGGTTTATGCGCGGCAGATTTTGGGATTGCGCGCGCTTGCGCCTGTGAATGAGGCACCAAATGCGGCCCTCAAAGGCACGATTTTTCACAAAGCGCTGCAACTCTTCACGCAAAGCCATAAGGACGGTGCCATTGGGCCTCAGCATCTGGACCAATTGATTGAGATCGCGACACCACTGTTTGCGCCTTGGGAGCATCATTATGAGGTGCGCTATTTCTGGTGGCCGCAATTTATCGCGGTCGCACGCTGGTTTGTTGAGGCGGATAATGACTTGCGCCAAGACGGTGATATCAGCTTTGCCGAAGCGCAAGGGGTGGTCGACATTACCATCGGCGACCGGCAATTTACTGTCACGGCCAAAGCAGATAGGATTGTCCGCCATGATGATGGCACCGTGTCTATCATCGATTATAAGACAGGCGACGCACCGGCCAAGAAGCGTGTCGAAGGCGGGCGTTCAGCACAGATGCTTGTCGAGGCAGGGCTGATTGCCAATGGCGGCTATCAGACGATTACGACAGGGGCAAAGGTGCGCCAATTGGCTTATTGGGAATTAAAGGGGCGCAATAAGGATGTTGGCAAAAAGAAGGATGTGACGCCAAAGGAGTTTGATGCAGCGCCGCTGATGGATGCGATTACAGGGCTATTGACGCGCTTTGAGGATGAGGCGATGCCCTATCACGCTGAGCCAGACCCCAAAGGCAAGCAAGATTATTCAGACTATCGCCATCTGGCGCGGATAAAAGAATGGCGTGTGTTGGAGGTGAGCAATGACTGATTTATTGCAAAGACATGCCTCTAACCCTGTGCAATCGGTTTTTGTCTCTGCCAATGCTGGCACGGGTAAGACCAAGGTTTTGATTGAACGCGTCTTGCGGCTGTTGCTATCAGGTGAGGTGCCAGAGACGATTTTATGCGTGACTTTCACCAATGCGGCGGCCGCTGAGATTGAAGCGCGTCTGCATAGCAAGCTGGCGACATGGGCAGTGGCCCAGCCAACTGATCTGATAGATGATATCAAGAAAATGACAGGCACAGTGCCAGCCCAAGAGGTTATCGAGGTGGCAAGGCGCCTGTTTGCGCAAGTCATCGATAATGACCAAGGCCCGCGCATTGAGACCACCCACTCATTCTGCCAATCTTTGTTATCGCGCTTTCCGATTGAGGCAGGTCTGCCGCCCCATTTCCAGCTGATAACAGATGGCCAAAAAGAGAGCCTGTTACGCGCTAGTTTTGCCTCTTGCTTTAAAGAGCCGGGCGCAGAGATGAAGCAGGCGCTTTCTTATCTGATTGAGATTAGCGCGCATCAAAGTCTGTTTGACCTTGTGAAATCTTTTGTCTCTATGCGCAAATTATCAGATGCCGCCGCCGCAATGCCATTGGGCATGGTGCCTGCGTTTGAGCGTGCGATGAAGGCGATAACGCCTGAGCAGGCGGCGAATAAGCAGGAGGCACAGCTTTATTATGCAGGTCTTATTGCCGCCATGCCTTTTGCTGAGCTTGCCGAAGCGCGGCCAGACAGGATGGCTAAATTTATCGCATGGCATAGCCTGCCAGAAGCAGAGCGCATTTCAAAATTCCCGACCATTATAAGCGGGTTTGTTACGACGAGCGGGAAGCCAAATTCGCAGTTTGTGACCAAGAAAATAAGAGAAGCCAACCCGGCGATTGAAGATGTTTTTATGCGTATCGCGCAGGCGATGATTGCCTATAGAAAAGTGGTTTCAGCGTTTGACACGATTGAGCGCACGCGCGCGCTTTATGTGGTGGGACGTCATGTGGCGTTGCATTATGAGCAGGCAAAATTGCGCCAAGCGGTGCTTGATTATGATGATTTGATTATCAAGGCTGATAAGTTGCTATCATCTGCGGATGCGATGGCGTGGGTGCGCTGGAAATTAGATTTTGGCATTCATCATATGTTGGTTGATGAGGCGCAAGATACCAACCCCGCGCAATGGGAATTGCTGACATCTCTGGCAGATGAGTTCTTTGCCCATGAGGCAGATGAAGATAATGCGCGCACCTTATTCTCGGTGGGTGATTTCAAACAATCTATCTATAGCTTCCAAGGCGCGAACCCGCATATTTTCATTCAAAAAGGCGCAGAGTTTAACGCCAGAGCGCAAACAGGTAATCACCTATTTGAAGATGTAAAGCTGGCGATGAGTTTTAGATCCTCAAAGGCGGTTCTTGATATGGTGAACCATGTCATGACAGGCGCTGAGGTCGAGGGGTTGGGCGGCGCTTATATGGCGCATGAGGCTTTCTTTGCGGATAAATTTGGCATGGTCGAATTATGGCCGCTTGTTGATATGGCCGATAAAAAAGATGATTTGCCCTATTTTGATGTGGCTGATTTTGTGCCTGATGGCGCGGTGAGCGCCAAGGGCGGCGCGGCGCAATTGGCAGAACAGATTGCCTGTCATATTGAGACGATGCTTGATGGCACGGCAAAGGGGCTTGATGGCAAAAGCTATCAGCCGCGCGATATTATGATTTTGGTGAATAAGCGTGATGCGCTGTTTACCTTGTTGCGCGGGGCGTTACTGCGGCACAATATCCCTGTCGCAGGCGCTGATAGGCTGCATTTGAACCAGCAGATTGAGATCGCTGATTTGCTGGCCCTTGGGGATATCTGTATTCTGCAAGAAGATGATTTGCAACTTGCGGCCTTTTTGAAATCACCACTGATTGGGCTGGGTGAGGATGATTTAATGTATCTTGCGGCAGGGCGACGCGGCGGCCAAACTGTGATGGCCGCGCTGAAATCTCATGCAGGGGGCACGGACAGGCTGGGCAAAGCCAATGCCAAGCTTGAGCATTATTTTGCGCTTGCAACAGGCCTGTCACCGGCTAGTTTTTATGAGACAGTGCTTGCCCAAGGTGGCAGAGAAGCCTTCCATGCCCGTCTTGGTACAGGCGTGACTGACAGTCTTAACGCCTTTATCGACCAAGCCTATGAGTTTGAAAAACAAGGCGGGGCAAGCCTCGCTGATTTCCTTGCCCATCAGCGTGCGAATGATACCGAAATAAAGCGTGATTTTGGCAATATCAAAGAAAACCAAGTGCGTATCATGACGATTCATGGCTCAAAAGGGCTGGAATCGCCCGTCGTCTATGTGCCTGATATTGTCAAAGGCCGAAATAAGGCTGAACCGCTGGTGGCAAGTGATGAGGCATTTTATTGGCCTGCCGATAGCACCTTTTTGCCAGAGGCTGTGGCGCATTTTAAAGAAACAGATAAACAAGTGCGGGCGGCTGAGCATCAACGCTTGCTATATGTTGCGATGACAAGAGCAAGTGAATGTTTGTTCCTTGGCGGTGTTGACCGAAAGCTTGAAGGTGTCACGTGGGATAGCCTGCTAAAAGCCGGATTTGCGGCGGCGGCGATTGAGCCTGATGAGGAAGGGGTGCGCCGTTATATCCATAAAGGGACAGATGATAATGACACGAAAAAGGGCGATGAGGCGGCGCTAGCACAGCAGATTGGGGATGTCGCGCAACGCTATCCTTGGGCGTTTTGTGCGCCGCCAAAAGAGACTGTGCCCCTGCGGCC
>DBMZ01000104.1:4283-10215 GCA_002299005.1 Alphaproteobacteria bacterium UBA685
GGTCCTAATCCCCGTGCAAATATGTCTGCCCATCCGCGTCTTGAGGGTATTTTCATGCATGAATTGCTAGAGCGTTTGCAGGCAACCCCGCCAGAGGCGCGCGCTGATACGGCGCGGCGGTTGGCGCAAATCTCGCATCTGGTGCGCTATCCAAAAGAGGCCCCAATTGGTGAGGCACGCCTGATAGAGTTGGCAACACATATGGTGGATTTCATGGCCAAGCCAGAATTTGCGCCTCTTTTTGCCCCTGAAGCTTTGTCCGAATTTGGTATTTCAGGCATTGTCGGAGACCGCACAATTGTCGGCCAGATAGATAAATTAGTTATCAAGCAAGATGAGCTATGGCTGGTGGATTTCAAATCAGGTCGCCCTTATGGCGCAGATGTACCGCACACATATCAGCTGCAAATGGCGCTTTATGCCGCGCTTTTGCGCGATATTTATCCAGATAAGCCGATAAAAGCTGAGATTATTTGGCTTCGTGATTTCTCGCGCTCGCACCTATCGCAGGAGAGCCTCGCAAATGCGCTGAAACAAACAGATGTGGGATCACACTAGAAAGAATTGATCTCTTGCACCTTGACCAAACATAGCGCAGTTCCTACATTCAAAGCAGACAAGCGTGATACTAAAATAGGGGATAAAAATGGCGACTATGACAACCACCGATGCTGGTTTTGAAGCAGATGTTCTTGGATCAGATAAGCCTGTGCTTGTTGATTTTTGGGCAGAATGGTGCGGGCCTTGTAAGGCAATTGGCCCAGCTCTTGAAGAGATTTCAGAAGATATCGGCGATAAAATGACAATCGCTAAGGTGAATATCGATGAAAACCCAAATACACCAACACAATATGGTGTGCGCGGTATTCCAACTTTGCTGATCTTTAAATCAGGTGAAGTTGTGGCTGAGAAAGTTGGCGCGATGCCAAAATCAGCGCTTCAGCAATGGATTGAACAAAACCTGTAAGGGTCTTTTGGCGCGCTAGTCGGGTAGGGTGCCATTTTCGGTCAATATATGACCCGCTAAATAGAGGGAGCCGCAGATTAATCTTTGCGGCTTGTCTTTTATCAAAGACAGCGCATGGTGAATATCAGGCGCTGTTTTGCATTCTATGCCAAGCGTATCGGCGGCTTGCTTTATCTCATCTGCTGAGAGGGCCGCATCTTGGTCAGGGATTGTGATTGCCACTACTTGGGCGGCAATCGGCTGTATTTGTGCAAGGAAATCAGCGATAGGGCGTGTATCAAGCGCGCCAATAATCAGCGCCCATTTCTCACCTGCCTTGCCGCGTGTTGCCATCGCCTTTACCAACGCATTGGCCCCATGCGCATTATGCGCCCCATCAAGCCAAATCGGGATACCGCCGGCACCCTCAACAAGATGACCTTTATCCAGCCTTTGGACACGCCCGGGCCAGACAGCCTTATCTGTGCCAGAAAGAGCGGCAGAGACAGAAATGATGCCGCTATAATGAAGCGCGGCGGCGGCAAGGGAGGCATTTTCATATTGATGCGCACCAGCAAGCGACGGGGCAGGCGCATGATAGCTTGTGCCCTCAATGGTCAGCGAGAGGCCCTCATCGGTTATCTGATAATCAAATGCGTCGCCCATCCAATAGGTGTCTATGTGCTTTTTATCGGCAATATCTTGGATGCCAGCGGCCGCATCTGTGGTTTGACGCGCGATAATGGCAGGTGTGCCTGTTTTGAAAATGCCTGCCTTTTGACGGCCAATTTCGGTGATATCATTGCCAAGGAAATGTTCATGATCTTGGGCAATAGGCGTAATCACTGTGGCGGCAGGCCGTGCCAGCACATTTGTTGAATCAAGCAAGCCGCCAAGGCCTGTCTCTAGGATCACAAGGTCTGCATCATGGCGCGAGAAGGCAAGGAAAGCGGCGGCAGTTGTGACCTCAAAAAAGGTGATGGGCCGGCCGGCATTACGCTCTTTGACCTCATCAAGAAGGGCGATGAGCGCCGCATCATCTATCAGCCTATCGGCGATGCGGATACGTTCATGAAAGCGGCAGAGATGAGGCGAGGTATAGACATGACAGCGCAGGCCTGCCGCATTTGCCATGGCCCGCAAAAAGGCGGCTGTGGAGCCCTTGCCATTTGTGCCGGCAATATGAATAACCGGCGGCAAGGCCTCATGCGGATTGCCAAGAACCTCTAGGATTTCGAATGTGCGGTCTAGGCCTAAATCAATCAGCTTTGGGTGCAAGGCCGCAAGTTGCCCTAGCACATCATCAATCGTCACCATAAAAAAGGCCTATCATATGCGTGTGGTAAGCGCGATGTGCGCCTGCTTATTCGGCCGCGCTCACACGTGGCTTATGCGTCAGTAATGAGATGATTTGCGCAATTTTTGTGCGCTGTTCATGACGCGGTATCACTGCATCAACCATACCATGATCTTGCAGATATTCAGCTGTCTGGAAATCTTCTGGCAGCTTTTCACGCACGGTCTCTTCGATAACGCGGCGACCAGCAAAGCCGATAATCGCGCCAGGTTCAGCGATTTGCACATCACCAAGCATCGCAAAAGAGGCTGTGACACCGCCTGTTGTTGGGTGCGCCAATAGAACGATATAAGGCAAGCCTGCTTCGGCTAGCTTGTCAGTGGCGATGATAGAGCGCGGCAATTGCATCAAAGATAAGATGCCTTCTTGCATGCGGGCACCGCCGGTTGATGGCACAGTGATAAGCGCCGCACCGCGTGAGACAGCTTCTTCGGCCGCGACAAGAAGCGCATTGCCGACCGCGCGGCCCATAGAGCCGCCCATAAAGCGGAAATCAAAGGCGGCGATAACAACGTCTAGCCCGTCAATCTTGCCGGCGCCGACGGCGATGGCATCTTCTTCACCAAGCTTGCCACGTGTGTCTTTAAGGCGGTCTGTATATTTCTTTGTGTCTCTGAATTTGAGCGGGTCATCAGTGGTCTTTGCCAAAGCAATCGCCTGCCACGCGGCCCCATCAAACAACATATCAAAGCGTGATTTTGGCGCCAACGCCCCATGATAGCCACAAGCCTGACAGGTATTATGCGCGGCTTCATATTCTTTGTGAAAGATCATCTGACCGCATGGCTTGCATTTTACCCATAGCGTATCAGGCACATCATTTGATTGCACAAAGGCTTTGATTTTTGGCAGGACAGCGTTTGTAATCCAGTTCATAAGACAAGCTCCCTTTCGGTCATGACAGCGCCTATATCAGCATCCCTTTATTGGGCAGGCGATAGGATGCGGTATCGTTAAGATACCTTGAATGCTACTTTGCGGCAATCGCCTTTGCGAGTGATGAGACATATTGGCCGATCTTTTGCGGAATCTCTGGCGAAGGCGTGCCAGCCTCATCAATGTTATTGGCGATAATCTCAACCACAGCAGAGCCCACAATCGCCCCATCAGATAGGATAGAGGCCTCGGCGGCCTGTTCTGGTGTGCGAATGCCAAAGCCTGTGACAACGGGTAAGTCTGTTGCGCCTCTGATATCAGCGATCGCCGCTTTGATGCTATCTGCCCCGGCGCTTTTGGTGCCGGTGATGCCCGCAATAGAGACATAATAGACAAAGCCGCCGGCTTTTTCCAGAACACGTGTCAGGCGGGTGCCTTTGGTGGTTGGTGTTGTCAGGCGGATGAAATCAAGACCTGCGGCAATCGCGGGGTCACATAATTCCACATCTTCTTCAGGTGGCAGGTCAACAATGATAAGACCATCAACACCCGCCGCCACAGCGCGCGCAAGAAACGCATCACGGCCATACATGTAAATCGGGTTAAAATAGCCCATCAAGATAAGCGGCGTATCAGGGTGACGCTCTCTGAATTCAGCGGCCATTTTCAAGGTCTTCTCAAGCGTCATGCCAGCGGCAATCGCACGCAAGCTAGCGGCCTGAATAGCCGGGCCATCAGCCATCGGATCAGAGAATGGCATGCCAAGCTCAATCATATCCGCGCCAGCCTCAACAAGCGCATCCAAGGTGGCGGCGCAAATCTCTTCGGAAGGGTCACCTGCTGATACGAACACCCCTAGGATGCCTCTGCCATTTGATTTTGCTTGCTCAAATGTTTTTGTAATACGGCCGGTCATAATTCTCATACCTTATCTTATATTTTGTCAGTCTATCTTATGACCTAAAGCAGGCCGCGTTCATCCAATTTTGGCAACACAGCGCCAAGGTCTTTATCGCCTCTGCCGCACATGTTCAAAATCACGACCTTATCCTTATCCATCTCTGGGATCATCGTCGAAGCAAAGCCAAGCGCGTGAGATGGCTCAAGTGCTGGGATGATGCCTTCTTGGCGTGAACAAAGCTGGAATGCGACAAGCGCTTCTTCGTCAGTTGCGCTGACGTAATTGACGCGCCCCACATCATGAAGCCACGCATGTTCAGGGCCAATGCCCGGATAATCAAGCCCCGCTGAGATTGAATGCGCATCTGCGATTTGGCCTTCTTTGCTTTGCAGCAAATAGGTGCGGTTGCCATGCAAGACACCTGGCTCACCACCTGTCAGGCTGGCGGCATGCAGGCCTGAATCAATGCCATGACCTGCGGCTTCAACGCCGTAAATATCAACTGATTTATCATCCAAGAAGGGATAGAATAGGCCCATCGCGTTTGAACCGCCACCAATACAAGCGATAAGCGCGTCAGGCAATCTGCCTTCGGCTTCCATCATTTGCTCTTTGGCTTCCTTGCCGATAACAGCTTGGAAATCGCGCACCATCTCAGGGTAGGGGTGCGGGCCGGCGACTGTGCCGATAATATAGAAATGCGTCTCAGGATTTGCCACCCAATAGCGCAAAGCTTCGTTCATCGCATCTTTCAAGGTAGATGTGCCAGACGTCACAGGGTGCACCTTGGCACCAAGCAGACGCATACGGTCAACATTTGGCTTTTGGCGTACAACATCTTCGGCGCCCATAAAGACTTCACATTCAAGATCAAACAGCGCACAGGCTGTGGCAGTTGCGACACCATGCTGGCCGGCGCCTGTCTCTGCGATGATTTTGGTCTTGCCCATACGCTTTGCCAATAGGGCTTGGCCAAGCACATTATTGATTTTATGCGCGCCTGTATGGTTCAACTCATCACGTTTGAAATATAATTTTGCACCGCCAAAATATTTGGTCAGGCGTTCAGCAAAATAAAGCGGTGAAGGGCGGCCAATATAATGCGTTTGGTAATAGCGCAATTGACGCTCAAATTCAGGGTCATTTTGTGCATCGCGATAGGCCTGCTCAACTGACAGAATAAGCGGCATCAAAGTTTCGGCAACAAAGCGCCCGCCATGAATGCCAAAACGACCATCTTCATCAGGTCCAATTTGAAATGAATTTAACACAGCTTGATCCATGTGGCTGCTACCCTTCGTGATTCCTAAATATATGTGTTAAAATAGTGACTTTTGACGCTAAAAGACAGCCCAAAGTGCCATTATTTTATCGCATTGATAAAGTTTGTGATAAGCCCATGGTCTTTGACGCCTTTTGTTGCCTCTACGGCCGAGGATACATCAAAATAGCAAGCTGGTGTTTGCGCCAAGGCAAGTGGCAGCGTCTCAGCCTTAAGCCCGCCTGCGAGCATCCAAGGAAGCGGCGGGGCCAAGTCTTTGACCAGTGACCAGTCAAATTGATGACCTGTCCCACCCGGCATATCAGGATTGCCTGAATCAGCGTCAAATAACAGCCAATCCACGACATCATAATAGGCCTCAGCCTGTGTGATATCGCTGGGGGATTTGACGCGAAAGGCCTTCATAACAGGCTTATTCGTGCGCGCCTTTATCGCGGCGGCGCGTGCGGGGCTCTCATTGCCATGAAGCTGAAACATATCAGGCTGGCACGCCGCATTAATATCATCAATGAAGGTGTCGGTCGCATCAACGGTTAAGGCAACACGCACCGGCCCATCAGGGCGCGCGGC
>DBMZ01000105.1:0-753 GCA_002299005.1 Alphaproteobacteria bacterium UBA685
GCTTCAAGCGCTTCAACAATAGAGCTATCAATCGCCAAAGGCACATCCACGATAGACTGAACCAATTTGATTGATTCTGCCAAAATCGCTGGCTCATCTGCCATTGGGATGCCCGCATTTACATCAAGCATCGTCGCACCAGCGGCCACCTGTGCCAACGCATCAGCTTCGACACGGCTATAATCACCTGCGGCCATTTCAGCGGCCAAAAGCTTGCGGCCGGTGGGGTTAATACGCTCACCAATCACACAAAATGGCTGGTCAAAGCCGATGGTGATTTCCTGTTTTGCAGACGATATAAGTGTCTTTGTCATGATCGTGATCTCTCTGTTTTTAACGTCAAGTTAGGGGGGACGACCTCTATTTATCGAGGACGGCAAAACCACCTTTTGTTTTCAATTCAATATTCCCTGCCGCAACCGCGCTTGCATAGCTCGCTGTCTTCGCAAAACCACCAAAAGGGTAATAATGGAAATGCGCCAACAAACAGCCCTCATCATTCGCCATGCCTTCAGCCAGCTCAGATAACAGCACGTCAGGTGCTTGGACGGTCAGCAATTTAGCCACATTCTTTGCCTGCTTTTGGATGAAACGCATCGATGGGCCAATGCCTGAAATCTGGGCAAAACGGAACAAAGTCTTAATCGTCGCTGGGCCAGGGATACCAATGCGAATTGGCAACTCATTGCCCGCCGCTCTGATATCACGCTCCCATGCCAGCACCTGTTCTGCCTCGAAACAAAATTGCGTTTC
>DBMZ01000105.1:972-13267 GCA_002299005.1 Alphaproteobacteria bacterium UBA685
GCATCTGTCGGGATATCAGGGCTACCTTCAGGGTGGCCAGAGACACCAATCTTGCCAATGCCGTTACCTTGAATAAGGCCTGTTTCAAGGATATCCATCGAGCTAGCAAAATCACCAACAGGCTTATCAACACCCCCGCCAATGATCAAAACCTCATCAACCGAAGCCTCTGCCTTCAACGCTTTTAAGATGCTATCAAGCTGTGCTTTATCATGGATAGAGCGCGCGGCAATATGCGGGATAGGGTGCATGCCTTCATCGCGAAGACGCGCCGCAACCTTGGCAGTATCAGCCGGGTCAGACCCTGGCAGGAACGTCACATTCACATCTGTACCAGCGGCAAGCGCATCACCAAATGACTCAACCTTCGTCGCACCAGCTGGTGTTACCTCGATTGACCAATTCGCCCCTGCGCGCGCAATCTGCTCTCTTGTTGCTACCATCTTCTTTATCCTTACTAAGCTGATTTGCACGCGCCTATTCAGGCTGTCACAAACCAGTTACGCTTAATCATATTGTTAGTTTTGACCCAAACGTCATGCCCCTAATCGCCTTGCATCGCCTCTCATCTGTCAATGAGCGACATCTTGACGGAAAGTCGCTAGCGCATCGGCACACAACGAAAACCAGCCTTTTTAAGAAGCGCCCTTCTCAAAGCCACCATTCTCAACCAATTCTTTGACCCGTGATGACGGGTAATCAGCCTCAAGCGTCTCAGATAATGTTTTTGCTTCTGCTTCCAGCTCATCTGAACATGCCACAGGCTCACCTTTGCGCCAATCAGCGAGGTAGTCATCTGTTGATTCTGCCCCGCCACGCATGGCCGCCTCATCAATCGCCAGCGCAAAGCGGCGGTGAAGTTCAATTTTTGCCTGTTCACGCTTACGGCCGCGGCCTTTTTCAGCGATTACCTGTGCGGGAATATCACGCCAATATAAGGTGGTAATTTGTGCCATCAGATCTATCCCTATTCATTCTCTCATTTTAAATGCTACGCGCTAAATCTCGCCCGCAACGATACTTATCTATGCGCGGCTTATTTATGCACGGCTGCCTGTCGCAAAAATGTGTTAAATTCGCCATAGCCTGTCAAACGATACTCAAAGCGCAAGCCCAATTCAGCCGCACAATCTATCGCCTTGGCTTTTAATTTATCATCCTCAACCTGCGCCAAATATAAAAAACGCGTATAATGTTGGAAATACATATCACGCAATTCAGGATGCGCACGCAGGCCCATGCCTTTCATCACGATGCGTTCAAAATGGCGCACCATATAGTCTGTGACAAAAAACGTGCCTAATTCTGCTTCCATCTCATCATCAAATTGCGCCTTGCCCATATACATCTCATAACAATGCGGGCCCGCAATGCGTTCAACGTCTTCTTCGGCAAGCAGAACGTCAATATCGCCGCCTGTGCCACAATCGCCATAGGCCACAATGATGGTGCGGTTTTTCTTTTTCAGATTTTTGATTTTTGTGCGCAGACCTGGCACGATTTTCTCTGGCGTATTATGCCAAGACGCAGGAAGGCAGGTTAGCTCAACCTGCCCTTCTGGAAATTGTTCAATAAGCTCGACAAGCTCTTTGGCTAGCGCACCGCAACCTAAAATCGTAAGGCCCGCAGACGCTGCCATCAATCGGCCTAGCCAGCTGCCTGTGCAGCAAATTTCTTTGCGATAAGCTCTTTAGCTGTCTCAACAGCGACCGCCGCATCACGGCAATAAGCATCCGCGCCAACTGATTCGCCAAAGGCTTCGTTCAATGGCGCACCACCGACAAGCACGATATAATCATCGCGAATACCTTTTTCGATCATCGCATCAACAACGACCTTCATATAAGGCATGGTTGTTGTCAGCAAAGCGGACATGCCAAGGATATCTGGCTTATGCTCTTCAATCGCATCAAGGTAGTTTTCGACAGGGTTGTTGATACCAATATCAATCACATCGAAACCAGCCCCTTCAAGCATCATTGAGACAAGATTCTTGCCAATATCATGGATATCGCCTTTGACTGTGCCAATAACGACCGTGCCAACACGCGGCGCACCTGTCTCAGCCAATAGCGGGCGCAGAACCGTCATGCCTGACTTCATCGCATTCGCCGCCATCAACACTTCTGGCACAAACAGGATACCATCGCGGAAATCAATCCCGACAATCGTCATACCTTCAACAAGCGCCTTTGTTAGGACCTCATAAGGTGTCCACTTACGCTCAAGCAAGATATTCACGCCTTCAACGACTTCTTCTTGCATGCCATCATACAGATCATCATGCATCTGTTGCACAAGCTCTTCATCGTCCAATTCAGCTAGGATGATATCATCTTCGTCAGCCATGTTTAGCTCCCATCATGCAGGTCTTAACTTACCCAATATAACGGCCCTGTTCTTAACGCTCGCAATCTCTTACCAGCAGCAGTATCAGAAGGACCCCAATAAAACTCTTATCCCCCACCTAAATCATTTGTAAGGAGATGGCAAATCCCACCTTTCGACTGATTCTAGTTTATCAGCGACATTTCCGCCCTATGGGATGAAAAAATGACCTATTTTTCGGTCTCATCTATTTGATATTTCGTCAAAATAGGCACAGTGGCGACGGCGAATAAAAGCGATAGACCTGTGAGGCCAAAGACTTTGAAATTCACCCACGCATCTGTCGATAATGTGCGCCACGCAATCTCATTGGCAATCGCAGAGCTTGTGAACATAGCCATCCAAATATAAGTCATCTTGCGCCAGCCTTCATCATGCATCTTCATCGATTGCCCAAGCATCGCCTTTAGCGGGTTACGCCCCAAAAGCTGGCCCGCGCCAAGCACGATGGCAAATAAGGCCGAGATAACGGTTGGCTTGATTTTGATAAAGAACTCATCCTCGGTGACCAGCGTCAAAGTGCCAAAGAACACGACCGCCACACATCCCAAAGCAGGGACAAGCGGAATGCGCTTATCTAATTGCCATGATAGGCCAAGCGCGATAATCGTCGCCACCACAAGCACCGCTGTGCCATAGAAAATACCCGCGGTATAATTGGTGACGAAAAACAAAATCAATGGCCCAAATTCAAGCAATGGGCGTGATTTTCTAGCTGATTCCTGTGTCATGATGTGACTTTCTGCTTTTGGTCAAATTAAGTCTATTTATCTTAGGCGGCCTGCCATTTGGCAATACGCTCTTCTATTTGATAGGCGGCGGCGGCCAATTTACGCGCATCTGTCTCGCCCCGCAACTCTTCGCCTAGCACACGTCGCCACTGTCTTGCGCCGCTATTGCCATTATAAAGGCCCAACATATGGCGCGTTATGGCATGCATTTTCACCCCATCAGCGATTTGCGCGGCCGCATAATCCGCCATCTTTTCCATGACATCCACGCGGCTGACAGGCGCACGACCAAAGGCTGCCTCGCCAATCTCTGAGAGGATATAGGGCGTTTTATAAGCCGCGCGGCCTATCATCACCCCATCAAAGCGCGCCATCTCGGCGCAGGCGGTGTCTGTTGTGACAATACCGCCATTCAGATAAATCTCTAAATCAGGGCGTCTTTGCTTCAAGCGGTAAGCACGTTCATAATCAAGCGGCGGGATATCACGATTTTCCTTTGGGCTCAGGCCAGAGAGCCACGCTTTACGCGCATGCAGATAGATGATTTTCACCCCGCTATCAGCAACCGCATCGACAAAGGTATCAAGCCCTGCCTCTTCATCCATATCATCAATACCAATGCGGCATTTCACTGTCATAGGGATATCACTTGCGCCCATCATCGCCGTCATACAGCGCGCCACAAGCTCTGGTTCTGCCATCAGGCAGGCACCAAACCGCCCTGATTGCACCCTATCCGAAGGACAGCCGACATTCAGGTTAATCTCATCAAAATGATAAGGTGCCACCGCCTCAACCGCGCGCGCCAATTTATCAGGGTGAGAGCTACCAAGCTGAAGCGCTAGCGGGTGTTCGCTTTCATCATGCGCACAAAACCGCTCAGCGCCGGCATGGATAATCGCATCTGCTGTGACCATCTCGGTAAAAAGCAACGCATCAGGGCTCAGCAAGCGGTGAAAGACCCGGCAGTGCCTATCCGTCCAATCCATCATCGGTGCCACAGACAGACGGCGGTCTATGCCATCTGCTGAGATGCCTTTGATTTTGTTGGATTCTTCCACTTATACGCTCCGCAATATCGAAGTTCATAATATTACTAGCATTTCCTATAGCTTGCTTATTGTCAAATGTCTGCAAAATTAGCAAAAACTCATATAATTCTTGCACTCATCCTGTGCGCGCTCTAGCTTCGTGCGGGATTAATAAACGCTATCTTCGAGGAGACCACATGATGAAGCGCTTTGGCATTTTGGCATTACCCCTATTAATGAGCTTTGAGGCACATGCCCTCACATTTAAATCTGGCGGGTCTATTTCTGGCGGTGATAATGTTAAAATCACAGAAGACGTCATTGCCGCTTGTGCCAGTGATGCCTTCACCGCGCCTGTGACCGATACCATCCAAGCGATGTCTTTTAACATCCGCTATGACAATTCAGGTGATGGCAAAAATAAATGGGAATATCGCATCCCAAAGGTCACCGCGATGTTTGATAAGCATGATGTCGATTTGGGCGGCCTGCAAGAAGTCTTGCACAACCAATTCACCACCCTGCAAGCGCTTATGCCGCAATATGAATTTGTCGGCGTTGGCCGCGATGATGGCAAGACAGAGGGCGAATATGCGCCGATTTTCTATCGCAAATCAGCGTTTGATCTCATCGACACAAAGACCGTGTGGCTAAGTGAGACGCCTGACGAGGTTGGCTCGCGTGGCTGGGATGCCGCCCTGCCGCGCATTACCACCTTTGCCACTTTGCGCCACAAATCATCAGATAAGCTTATCCTGTTAGGAAGCGCCCATTATGACCATCGCGGCAAAGGCGCGCGTGTCAAAAGCGGGGCCGTCATCCATGATTACATCACCAAGGCGCGTGAAGCCAATGACATTGAAATGGTCATCCTTACAGGTGATTTTAATGATATCCCGAATTCACAAACAACCAAGGCGATTGAAAATAAGAACTGCCTGTTTGATGCCAGACGTATGGCAAAGGAAAAGACAGGGCCTAATTCAACATGGAATGGCTTCCGTTCAGTCGCCGCCTATGAGCGCTGGGACTATGTCTTCACAAACCCGGCGACGCCTATTGTCAAACATGTGATTGATGACAGCAAAATTGATGGGCGCTTCCCGTCTGACCATCTGCCTGTGATTGTCTCACTAGGCGCGCCTCAATAAGCGCCTGTCAGATAAAGAGATAAAGGGTGCCGGATAAATAATCGCGGCACCTTTTTTATTTACCCATCTTCATCCAAGATTTTTTGGCGCAGGGACGAGGCCGCATTCGCATGCGCATCAAAGCCTTCATAACGCGCAAATATCTCAGTCTTTGGGCCCATCTCAGCAAAGCCTTGCTTATTGACCATGCCAACAGAGCTCATCTTCATGAAATCCATCACGCCAAGCGGTGAGTGAATATGCGCCGCCGCAGATGTTGGCAGAACGCAATTCGGCCCCATCATGTAATTAGCCAATGAGCCCGCGGCATATTCGCCAAGCAACACTTCTGAGGCATGCAAGATATGCGGCAAATGCGCCTCGGCATCTTTGGACAAAATCTGGCAATGTTCCGGCGCGTAATCATTGATAAATTGATAGGCCTGCTCTTTATCTTTGGTCAAAACGATGCCGCCCCGTGGGCCCGCAAGCACCGCAGAGGCATAATCAACACGCTCTTCACTCATCTGCTCATAGAATGTCGGAATGGCTTTTCTTGCCTCTTCTGCCAGCTCTTTTGACCATGTGACCAAAAAGCCTGAACTGTCGGCGCCATGTTCTGACTCAATCAAAATATCAAGCGCGGCAAGACGCGGCGAGACACTCTCATCTGCCAGCACAATCACCTCTGATGGGCCCGCCGGCAAGCGTGAGCCAATCTCATCTGCCAACACTTTTTTGGCCGCGACAAACCAAGGGCTACCGGGCCCTTCGATTTTCAAACATTTCGGAATTGATTGCGTACCAAAGGCCGCCGCGGCAACCGCTAAGGGGCCGCCTGCACGGGCAACTTTTTTCACACCTGCCAGACGCGCGGCAACCAAAGTCGCGGGGTCAATTTCACCATCAGGGCCAGGCGGCGTTAGGATAATTGGCTCAATGACACCTGCGACAACCGCCGGAATAGCTGTCATCAAAGTGACAGACGGAAAAGAGCCCTTACCACGCGGCGAATAAAGCGCGACAGACTGCAGTGGCGTGGCGCGCTCCCCAACCTTGACGCCGTCTCTTATCTCGGTCCACCAAATATCTTGCGGCTTTTGCATCTCATGAAAGCGGCGAATATTATCGGCCGCATAGCGCAAGACCTCAATAAATTCATCATCCAGCGTCTCAAAAGCGGCCTCAAATTCAGCCTCAGTTGCAAGCAAAGCGGCAGGGTCAATATCTGCGCCGTCAAATTGCTTGATAAAGCGCGCAATGGCCGCATCACCTTCTTGGCGCACAGCCTCGATAACGGGGGTGACTTTCTCGATATAATCGGACAGATCATCCTCAGCACGCAGGCATAATTTTGCACGCTCAGACCTGCTAAGGGCGTCATAATCATAAAGGGCGATGTCTCTCATCAGCGCATACCTGCTAGTAAGGGGGTGTTTGTTTGGCTCTTGCTACTTGTCGCTCTATTTAAGCCATTTGCGTGAAAAGTTGTAGCCCCTTTTCACCTGTTGTTGAAATAACCCAACAATCATCATCACGGTCAATCTCTCTTGCGACCATGGCTGAGATCTCATCATTGGGCAATGGTTCCTCGCCGCTAATCGCCCGATATTCATAGATGCCGTCAAAATTAATCGCTCTGGTATAAAGGCGCGCATGCGTCATAGTGTCTTCGACTTCGATAAAGATGATGCCTGAATCAGGGTCACCTTTTTTCATCACATAAAACGGAATGACCTGTTGGTCTGCCAAGCGCATGGCGGCGTTGACAAGCAATTGTGATTTTAACTTTGCCATCAAAGACGCCCTTTAAAAATCGGTGCAACGACCGCCAGATTCCCAATCACCAAACCGTGTTGGCTCAGGCCCTTTCGGCCCGCCGCGCTCAGTGGGATCTTTTGACGGCTGTGCTTGAGGCTTATCTGCTGTTACTTGGGCCCCAGACTGGCTCGCAGAGGTGTCTTTTTCGTCTGTTTTTGTTATTTTCGTCATAATAACCATTATATGGCATCAAATCAGGGATAGACAAGGGATACTCATCTGGTTGATAACAGGCACATGACAAAATTTAGTGATAAACCAACCTTATCTTTGGCAAAGCCCGTTAAGATAAAGGCCAAAAAGCCAAAGGGCCCGCGCAAAATCAAAGCCGGCACTTTGCGTGACCCGAAAAAAGACCGCCAAGATAAGGGTGGGGCTTTTCATAAAGATAAATCGTCCAACAAGCCTATCAGGCTAGAGCGTGTTCATAATCTGCCTGCCAACCGGATGGCCGCTTATGAGGTCGCGGCGCTTGTGGTTTTGCATGATCATTATCTTGATAAGGCATTGGCAGAAAATGACCGGTTGCAAGAGCTATACGCCTCTGACAGGCAATTTGTGCGCCTGCTGGTCACAAGCCTGCTTCGTCATCACAGGCAATTATCTGAACTGCTAGATGGCTATGTGCAACGCACCCCGCCGGCGGATGCGATGCTTATCTTAATGATGGGTGCGGCGCAGCTTTTAATCCTTAAGACCCCCACACATGCCGCGCTTAGCACCTCGGTTGATTTGATGCGCGCGGCCGGGTTTGAACATATGACAGGCATGACAAATGCGGTCTTACGCAAAGTCGCGCAAGCCTCTGTCAATTTCAAAGACCCTGCCTCATTGGCTTTGAATATTGAGCCGCAAATCCTCAAAGGCTGGCATAAGGCCTATGGCAAAGAGCGCACAAATGCCTTTTTGCCGACCTTATTTAGCACGCCTAAGATTGACCTTACCTTTGCCGATGCAAGCAAGGCCAAAGCAATGGCTGAGAAGGTTGAAGGCACCCTTATCTCTGATTTGATTGTGCGCGCGCCTTTGGGCGGCAATGTCACCGAATGGGAAGGCTTTAAAGAGGGTCATTGGTGGGTACAAGATGTGGCCGCCTCTCTGCCTGTCAGCTTGCTAGGCGATTTGCAAGATAAGCGTGTCATTGATATGTGCGCGGCCCCCGGTGGCAAAACGGCGCAATTTATCGCTGGCGGGGCAAAAGTAACCGCGCTTGAGATTGACCCGAAACGCGCCAACCGCCTCTCAACCAACCTATCTCGCTTGAAGATGAGCTGTGTTATCGAGGTTGCTGATGCGCTTGACTATACGCCAGAGGGCAAGTTTGACGCTGTGTTGCTTGATGCGCCTTGCTCTGCTACGGGCACTATTCGCAAGCGCCCTGATGTGATGCGCAAAGATATCTCAGATGATCTCGCCCTCTTGCCTGATATGCAAAAGCAAATGGCACGAAGAGCGCTTAGCTGGCTAAACCGCGACGGCACCTTGTTATATGCCACCTGCTCTTTGCAACCAGAAGAAGGCGAAGAGGTGATTGAGGCACTGACGACCGGCCCACGCGCTGTGGCACGCATTATGCCGATTACGCCAGACGAAGCCGGTCCTTTTGCTGAGGCGCTTCTTGAAAATGGCACCTTGCGTCTTCTGCCTGATTCGTATCGCGCGCCAGAATTGGCCTCTGATAGCACGGAAGAGCCTCATTCTAGCGATGGTAATGACGGCTTTTTCATTGCCAGATTGCAACGTATTTGACCATACTTGTCACAAAAGTCACCTCAATAACAGACTGAACGATTACCAGACTGACCACATAAAGGGCGAATGAGCAAGAGATGAAGCCGCAAGATAGGAAAGCGGAATGGCGCATCACGCCGACCGAGAGATTGTTGCGGCAATCAGCGCTTTTCAAATGGCAATTGCGTGGCCCTGCGCCTGACTGGCCCACTGGCAAATTGATGGATCCTTGGCAAGGACGCGCGATGCGTGGCAGTCAGCTTGTCCAAGGCGGCCTTGCCCAAATGCTCAAAGATGATGCCTATCACAATTTCAGCTGGCTAAGAGATATACGCGATTATGGCGGCGCGGCTGGCCGAAGCTTGGCACGTGACCATGTGGAACGCTGGTGCAAAACAAACACAAATTGGCAAGAAACCCTCTATCGCCCCGATAGGCTTGGCTCAAGATTGGCTAATTTATTCTTCACCCTTAGCTGGTTCGGCGAATCTGCGACCGAAGAATTTCAGCAATTATTGCTAAAATCTCTGCTCTTCCAGACCAAGTCCCTATCACTTGACTGGCAACGCCTTGACAGTGTGACACAGCAAATCCCCGCCCTAAAAGGCTTGTTCATCGCCCAAGTGATGTTGCGCCGTGATGATAAGGATTTAGCGGGCCTGCTTGATATGATTTTGCAAAAGGCGAAATCTTTGCTGATGCCTGATTGGGGGCATAAATCACGCGCCCCAGAACAGCATATGCAGCTGTTGCGCCATCTGATTGAATTGCGCCAAGCCGCCATACTCCATGATAGCACCCCCTCTCAGCCCCTTGATGAGATGGTCACAAATATGGGCAATTTGATGAAGCTATGGCGTCATAATAATGGGGAATTTGCCCATTTCCAACGCGCCGGCAAAAGCAGTGCCAGCGACATTGAAGATGTCCTAAAACGATGCGGCCCCAAAGGTAAGATTACCCCGCAAGCCCCTCATACCGGCTATTTGCGCCTATCAGCAGCGCGCAATACACTTATCATGGATGCTGGCACACCAGCGCCCCCCACAGATGGTGAGACCCTGTCTTGTGCCAGCACATTGGCGTTTGAATTTTCAGTTGCCAATGCCCGCTTTATTGTTGGCGCGGGACAATATGCCGCCGACCCGAGGCTTGCCAAAGCGTTGAGTAAAACAGCCGCCCATTCCGCGCTCACATTAGACGGGCTTGATTCCTCGAACTTTGACGAGGCCCGCATCGCTGAGATATCAAATGTCGAAGCCGGGCCAGCAGATGGCGGCATGTTGGCAATCGGCACACATAATGGCTATCAGAAAAGCCACGGCATCTTGCATCACAGACAAATCTATTTAACCAGCAATGGCAGTAATTTGCGCGGCGCTGATAGGCTTGAATATACAGGCGATCCCGGCGAAATCCCGAGCTTTGCCGAATTACGCTTTCACCTGCACCCACGTGTTTCAGCCGCGCTTCTTGGTGATAACCGTATTTTGCTTAAGATTCATGGCCAAAAGGCTGGTTGGATTTTCAAATCAGCCGGCGGCACCCCGCAATTAGAGCCGTCTTTGTATTTTGATAATGGCAGACGCACCTCATGCCAGCAGATTGTCTTAATGACGCCTGTCTCGCAAATTCGCACGATTGGGGAAATTGAAGCACGGTGGGCCTTTATCAAAAGTGCGCCTTAAAAACAGGCATAGCGTTGATGGCCATGACGTGCCAATAGACAAAAACGACCCCTTATGCCATATAGGCGGCAGTTTGATTGAGGCTCATTAGACACCAGTCTTTTGCGTCATAATCTTTTGCGTCATAAAAATTTTGGCTCACTAATATAAGGACTTGCTCTTCTATGTCTGCTATCACGCCCATTCGCCGCGCCCTTTTGTCTGTCTCTGATAAAACAGGCCTTATCGACCTTGGCAAAGCGCTCGCCGCTAAGGGGGTTGATATCATCTCGACAGGCGGTTCTGCCAAAGCGTTGCGTGAGGCTGGCATTGCGGTAACAGACGTCAGCGATGTCACAGGCTTTCCAGAGATTATGGATGGCCGTGTGAAGACCTTGAACCCGCTTATCCATGGCGGTCTTTTGGCAAGGCGCGACCATGAGGGCGACCGTCAAGCCATGCAAGAACATAACATCACAGGCATCGATTTGGTGGTTGTAAACCTCTATCCTTTCGAAGCCACAGTCGCGGCGGGGGCTGATTTTGATACTTGTGTTGAGAATATCGATATTGGCGGGCCAGCGATGATCCGTGCCAGTGCGAAAAACCATGCTTATGTCACAATTATCACACAGCCATCTGATTATGAGACTTTGCTTGCCCAGCTTGATGAGATGAATGGCACAGATGAAGCCTTCCGCCGCGCCATGGCCTATAAAGCCTTTAGCCGCACAGCCGCCTATGATAGCGCGGTCCATAGCTGGCTTGCCGGTCATGCAGGCGAAGATGCCGTTTTTGGCAGTCAATTCTCACTCAATGGTCAAAAAGTCAGCACCTTGCGCTATGGCGAAAACCCGCACCAATCAGCCGCATCATATGCGCTTGGCGATAAGGTGCCGAGCGTTCTTCATGCCACGCAAATACAAGGCAAAGAGCTGTCTTATAACAATCTCAATGACACAGATGCCGCCTTTAATTTGGCCAGCGAGTTTGACGCGCCAACCATCGCGATTATCAAGCACGCAAATCCCTGCGGTGTCGCAACAGCCGCCACATTGGATGAAGCGTGGGACAAAGCGTTGGCCTGTGATTCTGTCTCAGCCTTTGGCGGGATTGTTGCCATGAACCGCCCGCTTGATGCGCCGACAGCTGAAAAAATCACCCATATCTTTACCGAAGTTGTTATCGCCCCTGATGCCGATGAAGATGCCAAACAGATCATGGCAAAAAAGCCGAATCTGCGCCTTCTGACAACAGGCGGCATGGCAGATACCGCCGCCTCTGGCACAAAATTCAAAGCCATCACAGGCGGCATGCTGGTACAGTCGGTTGATAATGGCCAAGTAACCAAAGATGATTTGGAAATCGTCACCAAAATCGCGCCAACCGCCGCACAGCTAGATGATATGCTCTTTGCGTGGAAGATTGCCAAGCACGTCAAATCAAATGCGATTATCTATGTCAAAGATAAGGTCACACTTGGTGTCGGGGCTGGCCAGATGAGCCGTGTCGATTCATGCAAAATCGCGGCTGAAAAAGCCCGCCGCATGGCCGCTATGCAAGGGCAAGACACATTGCCAACCATTGGCTCAGTTGTTGCCTCAGACGCCTTTTTCCCCTTTGCAGATGGCCTGCTTGAGGCGATTGAAGCAGGGGCAACCGCGGTTATCCAGCCGGGCGGCTCTATGCGTGATACCGAAGTTATCGAAGCGGCTGATAAGGCTGGTATCGCGATGGTCTTCACAAAGATGCGCCATTTCAATCACTAATTTGATTCTAGGTGGTCTGACACGACC
>DBMZ01000108.1:0-1938 GCA_002299005.1 Alphaproteobacteria bacterium UBA685
CTCTGATTCCTTGGGCCTCTCATTTTTTGGGCCTTTAATCTTCCAGCAGATAATCGCCTCTACTCTCAAGCTTTTCTGTGCCCGCGATTTTGGCAATAGACGTGCCGGGCCAGACATATTTGCTTTGCAAAGTTGAGAATACCAACCCATCTGTGCCGGCATGAATTGGCGTGCGCTCTTGCAAAGGCGCCGTGCCATCAAGGCTGACCAAATCGGCAATATGCTGGCCCTTTGTGACATGATCGCCAAGCGCGACATGATAGGCGATAAGCCCTGCCTTGCTAACGCGCACAATCTCGGTTGCCGCCAGATCTGTTGGCGGTGCGCCCGCGCGTTTTTTGCAAGACGGCGCCGCCTCTATCAGACCTTCATCACAAAAGAAATCATACAGATTTTGCGCATCACCCGATGCCAGCTTATCCGACACATCCGCCTGCCCGCGATATTCAAGCGTCACAGATAAAACAGGTTCAGGCCAAGGCACATCTGGCAAGGCGTCTGCTAATACCACCCACAGGCCTGACCAGACCTCATCAAACGACCCGCCGCCCGAATTCTCAGCTGTGAGCGTTGCTTCTGCGCCAATGCGGTCGGCCAGCCCCTGATAACGCGGCAGATTTTGCGGGATGATAAACAAATGCGTCAGCGCCTGATCATCACAATGCAAATCAAGCACCATATCCGCATCAAAACAATGGCGCATCACAATCGCGCGTTGCTTATCAAGCGCGGTAATCGCCTCACTCTGTTCAAGATAGGCCAATAGGGTCGCCCGGACATGCGCTTTATTGGCCAGCGCATCATCACCAAGCCCCTCGATAAAGGTCGCATCATTCACAAGGCGCGTGCCAAAATCTGGCCAGCCGCGATTATAATTCAGCCCATTAACACGATGATAGCGCCCGCGATGCATATGAAAGGATAAATGCGCCAGCCCAAGCGGATTAACCACCGGCAATAGCACAAAATGCGCTGCCAAGTGACCTTCCGCCTCAGCGCGCCCAAGCATCTCGATCAGATGGTGCAAAACCAACATGCCCGGATGCTCATCTGCATGCATGCCCGCTTGCAGATAAATCTTTGGCGCCCCTTTTGGGCCAAATTCATAAATCGGCATCTCATAGCTAAGGGCCGGGCTGTCACCCTCAATCATCTGTTTCAACAAAGCCATAGATGGGTGCCCCTAGCGCATAAAATGAAAGAGAAATTTACGACGCGGCACTTCATTTGACGGCAAATGACGATTAAGCCTGCGCCCTATCAGCGCAAATAGGCCAATCACCAATAATGTCAAAAGCACGAAATAAGCCGCCACAATCGGATAGGCAACAAAAGGATTAAAGGTCTTATCCGCAAAATAGCTGGCATAATAAAGCGCATCGCCTGATTGACGCCACGCCGGAAAGCCTGAGAAAAAGACCAAGGTCGTCGCATGAAACATGAAGATAGCCTCATTGGTATAAGCGGGCCAAGCAAGGCGTAACATGGTCGGCCAGACCACCACACGAAAGCGCCGCCATCCAGACAAGCCATAGGCATCTGCGGCTTCAAGATCCCCGCGCGGCACACCGCGTAACGCGCCATAAAAAATCTCGGCTGAATAGGCAGATGTGTTCAAGAATAACACAATCAACGCCCCCAACCACGCTCTGGTCAGCCATCTTGTTTGGGCATCAATGACGACAAATCCTAAATCAAGAATCACGCCAATCTTGGGCAATAGCACAAAGGCTTCATAAGCGAAAAAGAACTGGATAAATAGCGGTGAGCCTCTGAATAAAAAGATAAAGCCATTGGCCGGCCTTTGCCAGAGCGGCTTATCGCTTGCCTTGCCAAGGGCCAAGAAGGTCGCGAACCAAAAGCCAAAAAACAAGGCCAGCACGCCGAAATATATATTCCAGATCATGCCAGAGCCAATCAGCACCACCTGTTCACAAA
>DBMZ01000108.1:2073-2600 GCA_002299005.1 Alphaproteobacteria bacterium UBA685
TGTGATATCCGCACGCGGCAACAGACGCTCGCCAATGCCGATTGAGCGCAGACCATAGGCTTGTAATGTCTCAAAACAACTCATCATGCGCCCTCTTCCTGACCGGAATTTCGATAACCAGAATCTTGGCGCCCACTATCTTGACGTCCAGAGTTTTGACGCCCAGAATCTTGACGCTTCGTGTAATCAGCTTTGCGAATAAGCTTGGCAAACAGCTTTTCAGAGCCATAGGTGACGGCCAGATAAAAGACCAGCAATGCCAAGAAATACCAAATCCGCCAATCAGGATGTGGATAGCTAAAGGCAGATGTTTTTGCCCCGCCAAGCTCACGCGCCCAATAGACGATATCCTCGACCCCTAGCAGGAATAATAGCGGGGTCGCCTTAATTAAAATCTGCCAGAGATTCGATAGGCCGGGGAGGGCATAAAGCCACATTTGCGGAAAGATAATGCGGCGAAAGATAACCCCAGAGCTCATCCCATAGGCGGCCCCTGTTTCAATCTGCGCCTTTGGCACCGCCTTCAT
>DBMZ01000108.1:2858-3745 GCA_002299005.1 Alphaproteobacteria bacterium UBA685
CACCTCTGGACATAGGATTTTATGACGCAGATATTCAAACCCTTGGTCAATCGCAATCGGCATGAATAAGAAAAACACAATATCAGGCACACCGCGCACCATCGCGATATAGCCCTTACCAATCCACCGCACGGGCGCGATTGCAGACCGGCTTGCCAGCGCGCCGCCAAAGCCGAAGACCATCGCCAAGGGCGCTGTTACGGCCAGCAAAATTATCACGGTCAAAAATGAGCCATAAAAAGCCATATGCTTGCCAGTTGTTAAATAACAACCAAGCCAGACAAGACCGTCTAGAGTTTTTGGCGCCTCACAGGCTAAAAAGTCGAACATCTCACCAACCAATTTTAGGGTGAATAAGCGAAAATAAAATCATCATAATAAAAAAGGAAGGCCATGACTGAACGCGGCCTTCCTTATCAATCCCTCTTATCTTATCACTGCTATCATCAAATAACCCGTGCAGGATAAGACAAAATCAAGGCTTAATATGTTGACGCTTCGTCGCCAAACCACTTCTTGATCATGGCGTTCAATGAGCCGTCAGCTTTGACAGATGCGATAGCCGCATCCATTTTCGCCTTTAGCGCACCGTCTGATTCACGAACACCCATGCCGATGCCGCCGCCAAGGGCCACTTCGCCAGCAAAGACCATCTCGCCGCCTGATTCAGCGACGAACGGTGCTAGGAATTCCTTATCAGCCAATACAGCGTCAGCCTCGCCATTCTTCACAGCTGCGATTGTCTCGTCAGGTGTGGCAAACTCAACCAAAGTTGCGCCTGATGCGGCGATATGGCTTGCCTGAATTGTGCCCGCCTGTGCGGCGATGATGCCGCCATTAATATCAACAGATGCGCCCGCAAGAGACACATATGATGATGGTGATGG
>DBMZ01000108.1:4072-5128 GCA_002299005.1 Alphaproteobacteria bacterium UBA685
GGAGGGTAAGCACCCTCTGTGCCCATGCGCACTGTATCTGCCATTGCTGGGCCTGCCATAACGGCAAGCGCTGCTAAACCTAGTAGAATTTTCTTCATGTCACTCTCCTCAAAGGACAAACCAAAGTGCCTTTTATGAAACTGAAACAGTCGCACTCAAAAACTGTTTCAAACGTGCTGACACAGGCTTATCAAACAGGGTCTTTGGTGGGCCCTCTTCTTCGATAACGCCTTGATGCAGAAAGACCACACGGTCTGAGACATCACGTGCCAAATTCATGTCATGAGTCACTAATATCATAGTCCGGCCTTCAACCGCTAGCTGTTTAATGACTTTGACAACTTCTTGTTCCAACTCAGGATCAAGCGCTGAGGTTGGCTCATCAAATAACAACGCGCGTGGCTCCATCGCCAGCGCGCGTGCGATTGCCGCGCGTTGTTGTTGGCCCCCTGATAACATCGCAGGATAGGCATCAGCCTTATCAGCGATCCCAACCTTCTCAAGCCAGCCAAGCGCCTCTTGCTCACAAGCGGTGCGATCACGCCCCAGAACACTCACCGGTGCCTCTGTGACATTTTGCAAAATCGTCAAATGCGACCAGAGGTTAAATTGCTGAAAGACCATCGCTAGATTTGTGCGGATATCTGTCACCTGCTTTTTATCAGCCGGCGTGCGGTCAGCGCCATCTTGCGCCCATTTAACCGCATTGCCTTCGATAATCACATCACCTGATTGCGCGCATTCCAGCAAATTGGCACAGCGCAGCATCGTTGATTTTCCCGAACCAGAAGAGCCAATCAGCGAGATAACCTCCCCTTTGCGCGCCGTTAAATTAACGCCCTTTAGCACCTCTAAAGCCCCAAAGCTTTTACGCACATCACGCAGTTCAATCACCACGCTCTCTTCTTGTGTTTTCTTTGCCAAGAGGCACCTCAATATCACCAACTATCCAGTTTTTAATTTTACCTGACCAGAGGGGCTAGTTGCAAGTCATGATTCACACCCGAAACCTCTTATGGTCTCTGTTTGGCCAGCCTCCTTAACAAGCCTCCTTAA
>DBMZ01000108.1:5263-8273 GCA_002299005.1 Alphaproteobacteria bacterium UBA685
AGCCTCCTTAACCAGCCCCTATCTTGCCATCATAACAACTTGCCAGTATGTTGGGGCTGAAATGGGACGGGGCCATAGGGCACCACAGCTAATTGACGCTAGAATTTGGGTAAATGGCAAGGCAGATGAGCAACCACACAGATATGGTTCAAGACATTCCGCAACCAACAGAGGCAACAGACTATGTTGTTGCGGCGCTTTATAAATTCGTCGTTCTTGAAGATTTGCCAGACTTTCAAGCGCAATTGCGGGCGATTTGCACCGAATGCGAGATGATGGGCACCTTGCTTATCGCAGGCGAAGGTCTGAACGGCACTGTATCAGCCGCCTATGATGATATGGTGGTGTTCGTTAAATGGCTGCGCGCGCGCCCTGCTTTTGATGATATCGCGATTAAATATGCGCTTTATAAAGAACGCCCCTTTAACCGCATGAAAGTGCGCTTGAAAAAAGAAATCGTCACAATGGGGCGCGAAGATATCTATCCGTCACAAAATGCCGGCACCTATGTTGAGCCGCAAGATTGGAACGCGCTGATATCAGACCCTGATACGATGGTGGTCGATACGCGCAATAATTACGAGACCGCGATTGGCACCTTCAAAGGCGCGGTTGACCCCAACACAACCAATTTCCGTGATTTTCCAGATTGGGCCGAAAAGCTATCTGCCTTGCCAGCTGACAAGAAGCCAAAAAAATTAGCCATGTTCTGTACAGGCGGCATCAGATGCGAGAAATCAACCGCGCTTATGCGCCAATATGGCTTTGATGATGTCTATCACCTCAAGGGCGGGATTTTGAAATATTTCGAAGAGGTGCCTGTTGAGGAGTCTCTCTGGCAGGGTGAGTGCTTTGTCTTTGATAATCGTGTATCGGTCGACCATGCGTTAAATAAGGGTGATTATGAGCTTTGCTTTGCCTGCCGCATGCCGCTGACCCCTGAAGAGCGTGAGGCAGAGACCTATCTTCCCGGCATGTCTTGCCCGCATTGCATCGACACCAAAACAGATGAGCAAATGGCACGCTATGAAATGCGACAAAAGCAGGTTTCACTCGCAAAAGAACGCGGCGAGACGCATATCGGCAAGATAAAGAGCTAACTGATTTCTTTATCGCAAAATTTTTCCCCGCAAAAATGAATTTTTTTGATTTTCTTTTATAAAAATACAGCTAGGGTCAATATGTTGAACTAACAATTGGCCAGCCACGCATATATAGGCGGCCTAACATCGGATGGGGGCGCATTATATGGCACCAGAGCAGGCTCGTTCAGGACGCGGCGCAGGTCGCGCGGCAAGACATAAACAGAGACAAACAGCCGGGGCCATTCCCCATCCTTGTCCGCCGGGTCAGCAAGGGGGCGCCTATCAGCCGCTCACCCAGCAAGAAATTATCACCATCACCGATAATGCCTTTCGCCTGCTAGAGAATCTTGGCATGGGGGAAGTGCCAGATTATCTGGAAGAAGCCGCCCTTGCTTTGGGGGGCCATCTCAATAGCGATGGACGCCTCTGTTTTAAACGAGCGCTCGTCGAAGAGATTATCGAAGGCACACCCAAGGAATTTACCCTTCACGGGCGCGATCCAAAACATGACCTGCATGTTGGTGGCAGGCGCGTTTATTATGGCACCGCCGGCGCCGCTGTTCAGACCTTGGATATAGAGACAGAATTATATCGCGCTTCCACAGTCGAAGATTGCTATAATTTCGCCAAATTAGGTGACAAGCTTGAAAATCTTGCTTGGTTCTCGCGCACCTGTGTTGGCACAGATATTGAAGATATCATCGAGGCTGATATTAATCAGGCCTATGCGCTAACCAGCGGCACAAGCAAGCATATTGGCACCAGCTTTAATGTCGCAGAATCTGTCGCGCCTTGTATGGAGCTGTTTGATATTGTCGCAGGTGGGCCCGGTAAATTTGCCGAAAAGCCGTTTTGCAAATGTCATCTGACCTCTATCTTATCGCCGATGCGTTATGGCGAGGATGCGGTCGCAATCGCGCGTGAAATTGTCAAATATAACATGCCGATTAATGCCATTGTCGCCGCCCAAGCAGGCGCGACGGCCCCTGCCCCTCTGGCTGGCATGTTGGTGCAAACAACTGCCGAAGCTCTGGCCGCTTTGATGATGATTAACTCCTTTAGCCGCGGCCATCAGGTGATTTTCTCTAATTGGCCTTTTGTGGTTGATTTGCGCACCGGCTCTTTCACAGGCTCAGGTGGTGAGATTTCTGTCTTGAACGCAGGCGCCGCCCAAATTGCCAATCATCTTGGCCTTGTCGGCGGTGTTGCCACCTCGATGGCAGATGCCAAGGCTGTGGACGCGCAAATGGGCGCTGAAAAGACCCTCTCCGCCGCCGCCGCAGGTCTTGCCGGCGCCAATATGGTCTATGAATCAGCTGGCATGATGGCCAGCCTGTTAGGCGTTTCTTTTGAGGCGATGACGCTTGATAATGAGATGCTCGCCAATATTCAGCGCACCATCAGAGGCTTTGAGGTCAATGACGATACGCTTGGCTATGATGCGATTGTCAAACATGTGATGAATGAAGGTCACTTCCTTGGCGGTGAGCAAACTATGGGGGCGATGCTTCGTGATTATTATTACCCCAAACTAGCCAACCGTGATAATCCGACAATTTGGGCAGAATCAGGCGCACCAGATGCGTGGGGCACGGCCAAAATTAAGGTCAAAGAGATCCTCAGCGCGCCAAGAGAAGATTATGTCTCAGCCGAAGCAGATGCCGCTATCAGGGAACGCTTTAACATTTATCTATCGCCAGAGGTCATGTAGGTTAGATTTAGGTCATCTAGATTTATATTAGGATACATTATGCGCCATTTTGATAAGCCCTTTACCCAGCAAGAAGCTATCCCAGAAGAGGGGATAGAGCGGGCGATTGAAATTTTGCGCTCAGGGCGCCTGCATCGCTATAATCTTGTCCCAGAAGAGGCCGGCGAGACAGCCTTGCTAGAGGCAGACTACGCCGCTTATCAAGAGCAAGATT
>DBMZ01000108.1:8470-13689 GCA_002299005.1 Alphaproteobacteria bacterium UBA685
GAAATTGACCATGATTATCACATAGATATTGATGATTTGGCCGCCAAAGCAGAGGCCACAGGGGCAAAATATTTACTACTCTCTCATATGCGTGGTCACATTGCGGATATGGAAGCGATTATGGCAGTCGCAGACAGGCACGCCATAGTGGTTATCGAAGATTGTGCGCATACGATGGGCGCGCGTTGGAACGGGGTGCGGTCGGGTAATTTTGGCCATGTCGCCGCCTTTTCAACACAGACCTATAAGCATATGAATTCAGGCGAAGGCGGCCTTTTGACCACCAATGATCCCCTGATAGCCGCCAAGGCAACCATCATGTCAGGCTCTTACATGCTATATGAGCGTCATGGCGCGGGCCCTGCCCCTGAGGTGTTTGAGCAAATTCGCACCAAAATGCCGAATTTTTCTTGCCGTCTTGATCATTTACGCGCGGCGATTATTCGCGCCCAAATGGCCCATCTTGATAACAATATCGCCCGCTGGAACAAGCTCTATCACGCGCTTGATAGCGGGCTTCGCTCCATAGAGGGCGCCTCATTACCCCAGCGCCCGCAACAAGAATTTTATGTCGGCTCGTCTATTCAATTCCGCGTTGATTGCCTCGATAAGGGTGCCATTCCAGACTTCCTTGCAAGATGCGCTAGGCGCGGTGTTGAATTGAAATGGTTTGGCGCAGATAGGCCAGCCGCTTTTACCAGCCGCTATGATTCATGGGAATATCTTGATGATATCCCTGACCTGCCCGCCACAAAGGCCGCGCTTGATAAGACGATTGATATGCGCGTGCCTCTGACCTTTGATACCGATGACTGCCAGCTTATCACCAGCATCATCCAAGAAGAGCTTGCCTAGATAGGTAACAGCGGCTCAGCGTCAAAGCGATCTCTATCATGCGGGCTGTCTAGATCTTGGACAGGGCCCATTGGCACGATGCGCGTCGGGTTAATCGTCTCATGGCTGGCATAATAATGATATTTGATATGGTCAAAAAAGACCGTCTCAGCAACCGCTTCTAGCTGGTAGATCTCTTTCATATAATTATACAGATTTGGATAATCAAATAGCCGCTTTAGGTTGCATTTAAAATGACCCACATAAACAGGGTCAAAACGGATAAGGGTCGTGAAGAGACGAATATCAGCCTCGGTCAGCTTTGCGCCCATCAAATAGCGGTGCGCCGCCAAGCGCGCCTCTAGCATATCAAGCCCTTCAAACAGGCCGCTCACAGCCTCTTCATAGGCCTCAACACTGGTTGCAAAGCCTGATTTATAGACCCCATTATTGACCTTATCATAGACCATCTCATTAACAGCCTCGATGTCATCACGCATCGCTTCTGGCCAAAAATCGCGCTCATTACCTGTGAGGTGATTAAAGGCTGAATTCATCATCCGAATAATCTCAGATGATTCATTAGAGACAATGCAATTTTGCTTTTTATCCCACAAAATAGGCACAGTCACGCGCCCTGTCGCCTTATCATAAGAGGCGGTGTAGATATCACGCAAAAACGAAACACCCATCAGCCTATCGCCTGTCGCGCCGTCAAAATCTGTCTCAAACGTCCAGCCATCGCCTGCCATAAAAGGATGCACGACAGAGATATCTATCAGCCCCTCAAGACCTTTTAGATGACGCATGATCAAGGTGCGGTGCGCCCATGGGCAAGCATGCGAGACATATAGATGATAGCGCCCCGCCTCTGCCTCAAAGCCGCCCTCACCAGATGGGCCTTTGGCACCATCTTTTGTGACCCAATTGCGGAAGCGTGCAACATCGCGCACGAACTTACCCTTAGAGGCTTTGGTGTCATACCATTGGTCTGACCAGACCCCATCAATCAGTAGTCCCATGACGCATTTATCCCTTATATGAATGCCCTATATGAATGAGCCGTTTTATAGCTTATTCACTTACGAGGCATGCTCTGCAATAGACTTATCGTGAACCAACTTTTTTGGAGAGACGAGAGGCGCCTAGCTGTTACGCCCTAGCGATTACGCCCTAACGATTACGTAGGGTGGCAATATTATCGGCATAGCAAGATGGCCCGCCTTTAAACGCGGCAGACCCTGCGACAAGCACATTTGCACCCGCGGCTTTGACCTCTGCCACATTGTCAGCCGTGACACCGCCATCAACTTGGATATCAATATCACGCGTCCCAATCATCTCTTTGATAGCGGCGATTTTATCAAGCTGTGAGCGGATAAAAGACTGCCCGCCAAAGCCAGGATTAACACTCATCACCAAGATCAGATCAAGGCGGTCAAGCACATAGCCAAGCCCCTCAATTGAGGTATGCGGGTTAAGGGAAACACCTGCCTTCGCACCCTTTTCACGAATGGCCGAAAGCGTTCTATCAAGGTGGGTTGCCGCCTCAATATGCACCGTCACACCATCACAGCCTGCCGCGATATAATCATCAAGCAGCACATCAGGGTTTGAGACCATCAAATGCGCATCAAAAAACTTATCTGAGGTTTTGCGCAAAGCTTTGATAATCGGCGGGCCGAATGTCAGGTTAGGGACAAAATGCCCATCCATCACATCTAGATGAATCCAATCAGCACCTGCCTTATCAATCGCGCCAATCTCTTCGCCAAGCTTTGAGAAATCTGCTGATAAAATGGAAGGAGCGATAATAATATCCCGCGTCATCTGCTTAATCCTAACCGCCTAAAATATGTTTCGCTTTGAAGTAAGGTAAATTATCTTGAGATGAACAACCCATCACTGCCAAGCGTTCAATGATTTGCAAAGCACGCTGATATTTGCGCTCAAGCTCATCTGAATCGCCCTCTTGGAATAACTCCCCACACAGCAAAATGCCATGATTGGCTTGCAAGGCTCTAATTTTGCGGCCATGCATCAGCCCATCAACCAAAATAGCATGGTTCATTTCTTCCGCTTTGACAATCTGCAAACGATTTTCAACCAAGAAGGCACGCACCGCCGCCTCGCCTTCTAGCGTATATTGCCAGAATTCTGAATCAGAATTTGACGGCGCACCAGAGACCAGCGCAAAGGCTTTACAAAAGGCCAAGAAGATCAATTCTGGCTTCTCACTACCTGTCCAAGCTGTCTGGCCAAGCGTCTGCCAAATATGGTGGTTCATCTCATCATAAATGGCGGGAATACGCTCAAAGAACAGACGGTGCAGGCCAATATCATTGACCGAGCTATCCATCTTTTGCTCTTTGTGAATATCAATCGCCGATAGCGAGCCACAAGCAGGACAACCGCCATCTTCAAATTTATTCTTGAGATACACATGCGAGCACCGCAAGCCACTCTCTTGTTTTTGATCACACAGATAATAGCTTTTTTGCTCATCAACCGGCTGTTGGGCAATCCACTCAAACCTGTTTTTAAAGCGCATGTAAGAGCCGCGATGCGACCAAAGCGACCATTGTAATTGTTCCACCGGCCCAAAAGTTGACCAGTTAGATGACACATCAATCACCACGCAAGTATCTTTATTTGGCGCCGAGCGAAGGCCACGACCCACCGACTGGCCCCATAGAACCTTCGAGAGTGTCGGGCGCATATGGACGATGATATTACAATGCGGATTATCCCAGCCTTCGGCCAAAACACCGACAGAGACAATCGCCTCAACCGCGCCATCCTCATGCGCCTTTAGCATGGCCATACGCTCTTTAATCGGCGTCTGTGCGGTGATTAATTCAACCGACAAGCCCAACTCTTTTATCGCTTCAACCGTTGTCTCAGCAACCGTCACATCAGGACAGAACCACGCAGAGACCGGCTGTGGCTTCATATTCTGACGCTCTTCTAAATAGATAGAACAAGCATGGCTGATCATCGATGATTTGATAATCGCCGGCGCCAATTTTGCCACCGGAAAATCACCGCATGAGACATCAATATGACCCAAATCAAGATCGTGAATAAAGTGCGGACGATAGCGTGGACGCACCAAAATACCATCATCAAACAGCTGATTCATATCCGCGCCATCAATAATCGCATCAAAGGCAAGCGATAGCTGGTCACGCTGATCAGCTGTCCGGCGTTCTGGCGAGGCGGTAAGGCCAAGCATATGTGCTGTATCTTTGCCATGCTCATTAAAGCAATCCAAAATACGCTTATAGCCCGTGCCATTTGGCGAGACGCGGTGCGCCTCATCAATGATCAGCAAATCAGCTTCTTTAATCGCATCATCCAAAATATCTTTGGCTCTGGTGCTGGTTGATAATAGCACCTCATAATCAGTAAAAGGCTTTTCATTCTTGGTCAGATTCAGCTTTTGGACACGATGCTCCCTGCCAAGCGCGCGCTCCAATTGCTCAAGCAAAACTAGCCTGTGACAAAGCACAATCACCTTTTTACCTTCATAGAATTGCGAAATAATCTCTGAGGCAAGAACCGTCTTACCAGCGCCTGTTGGGGCTTTGACGATAAACCGCCTATGCGCTTTTAGGATCTCGGGAAGACCATCAATAATTTCCTGCTGCCAACGCCGCAAATTCATAGTGCACCAACTTTAATATTAGAGACTGCTCAATTAAGTGACAGACAGTATAAACGAGATTAACAAAATAAGCCCCTCTTTTTTTGATCAATTGACAAAATAAAAAGGCACCCTTTCATTGGATGCCTTTTTTAAAAAAGTGACGCGCTAGATGAGCGCCTATTTGGGCGCTTTATGCCGACAGGCCTTTGACCGTCTCAATCAGCGCAGAATTGACCTCTCTTGTGCCTTCATCTTGGCGGTTTACATGACGGCGCGCACCCGGCAGGCGGACACCTTCAAGCGCGCCCATCTCATCAAAAAAGCCATTTGCGTGGCTATCCCAGCCCTCACCCGCGACAAGCTCAGGTGAGATTGCGATAATCAGCTCACCACCTCTGGCAGGCCCGCCATCATTATTATCTTGCGCCTGTGCTTCATAAGAGAATTGATCCCCTGTCAGCGCCGCTGATAGCAATTCAACCATCATCGAAATAGCCGAGCCCTTATAGCCGCCAAATGGCAATAACACGCCCTTTAGCACTTCATTGGGATCATTAGATGGCTGGCCATCAGGGCCAAGGCCTGTGCCATCTGGCAAATCATGACCATCACGCGCCGCAAGCATCACATCACCCTTTGCTAAGCGTGAGGTCGCCATATCAAACACAACCGGCGTGCTGTCAGGGCGTGGCCATGCAAAGGCCAGCGGGTTGGTGCCAAAAAACGCCTTTGTCGC
>DBMZ01000108.1:13911-15776 GCA_002299005.1 Alphaproteobacteria bacterium UBA685
ATATTCAACCTCTGGCCATAGGGCGGCAAAATGATAGCTGTTATAAAGGCGCATCACGGCAATACCGGTTGTCTTGGCAGCCTTCGCCAATTCAGGCAGCGCGCATTCAAGCGTATAAGGCGCATAGCCATTCCCGCCATCAACCGACAGAACAGCCGCCAATTTATGCTCAATCACAGGGCTAGCCGCGCCGTTGACCTTGCCAGATTTCATCGATTTGACATAGCCCGGCAGGCGGAACAAGCCATGCGAGGCAGACCCATCACGCTCAGCGCGCACAATGGTATTGGCAATCGCCTTCGCATTCGCCTCATCACAGCCATTTGCCAATAGCGTCTCACGCGCCAAAGCTTCGATTTCACCAAGAGTAAGAGCGGTAGTTGTCGCAATAGTCGTCATGGCACAAGGCCTCCTCGTACAACGTTAATATTAATATTCGTATCAATCATTATCATTTAAACCAGCGCCCGCACCAGCGGCTCTGGATTTTTCGGACGATGGGACATAGGTCTCAAACGCCCTCTTCTTTAGCATTTCATAACAATCATCATCAATGGTAATCCGCGCCGGCCACGCCTCTGGCAAATCTGGCGCAAAGCCGCATCTCACCAAATCAATCTCAGCCTTCGCAGAACCAATAAGCGACGATAGCATCGCCCCCTCATCAAGCGCAAATCGCCCTGTTGGCGGGCTAGCACGCAAGGCTATCAGCGCGCGTGATAAGTTTGGATATAACAGCCCTTTTAGGGAAAAACCCGCCGCCTCAAACGCCTCACAAAAATCAAGTCCTGCCATCACATCAGCGAGACCAACTGCCCCCTCTAGCAAGACATGTTGGCCGTCTATCACAGGGCGCATAGGCTCAGGCTTGCTATCGGCATTCATCAGGGCAAGCAATTCATCAGACGGCACAAATCCATGCGCCGAGAGCCATTGTGCGGCGCGCGCAATATCATCTGCCACCCCAAAATGATAGCCCGTGCCAAGCATGGCTTTTCTTGTCTCAGAGACAAGCTGGTTAACCGATAAATGCGCCATCACTAGCCTCTATCAGAGAGGCCACCATCAGATGACGCCTCATCACGAACCACCCAAAAGGCCCAATCATCCGCCCCTGTCTCATGCAAATCAAGCGCCGTTGGCGCCCCTTGATAGAGCGTAATGCGCGTCCATCTATCAGAACGCGGGTCAAATTTGGACGCGCCAAAGAACGATAATTTACAGCGCAACAAATCAATCGGACGACAAGCTTCGCCCACCAAATTGCCATGCACTTCGGCATAGGGGAAATGGTTCACATTCTGGATACGCCGGACAATGTAACGCAAATCAGGCCGCTTCATCAGCAATTCTGCGACCATCATATCGCCTGCTTCATCTGCCATCGCCTGTGTTAGATCCGCGATATAATAGGCCATCGCAAAAGGCATTTCACGGCTCTGCCCGTCTTCTTCATAGGCATTCCCAAGGCGCGGCTCTAGCTTTTCTTCTGAGACATACCAGAATTGCGCACGGCTTGGCTTGGCCGCCAAATCAAGCGCAAGCGCCCATTGATAATGCGCCTCAATCAGCGCCTCCAACTCATCCAGCCTCATCTTTGGCTCTAGCATAGGATCACGCGATTGGGTCATGCACTCTTCCAGACCATCAATCTCATCGCCGGTATATTCCATCACAAAAGACGCCATCAGCGCGGCCATATCATCGCCCTTGCCCATTGCCCAGACCATCAGCCCCTCAAAGGGCCTATCTTGGCCTAGCAGGCTGGCAATTTTTGCGCCTAGCTCTGCCCAATCGGCCCGCAATTGGGCGATTGTCACCTGATAGCCCTTATCATCCACCTGCCATTGTGCCAGATGCGCGGT
>DBMZ01000108.1:16018-17953 GCA_002299005.1 Alphaproteobacteria bacterium UBA685
GAATTGCCAACGCCTAAATTGCGCCGCATCAAGGGTGCCAAAGAGACCGCCTCATCACCGCCGCGCATACGCGCACAATGATCCGCAAGCTGGAAGGTAAATTCCCTGATTAAAAACACAGTTAGCATCTCGGCACGGAACGGCCCTGCTAGCCCCTCATGCACCTTGATAAAATCCCTGTCAGCAATACCAAATTTCCCATTCCCATACACAGCCGTTGTGCGCATTAAATAGCCGATTTTGGCAATCATCTCATGGCGCGGCTGCGTGCCTTGTGCCAAGGCCTCAACCACATGTTGGAACAGGCGCACAGATTTATTCGCGCGTGATAAGGTCATCACCTTTTCATGATAAATCCCGGCCTCTTGATGGGTCACCTCATCTGCCAAATAGGCGATATCATCATCATTTGGCACGCCGTCAAACAAACAGAAACTCGCATCCCAAGCGGTCGCAATCACACGGTCTGTGCGATCTTCATCCGCCAAAGCGCGGCTATAGCCGATAAGCGAATAAACGCGGCCACAAAAGGGCATACTCAAAACAATATGGCCAAAGCCGTTCTCATCCAGCCTATTTTGCGCGACAGATAGCTGTGCGCCTTGTTCATGTAATTTGCGAATAAGCGTGCGTTTAAAAGAAAGACGATGCGGAAAGCTTGCGCCCAATGCCTCAAGGCGCATCACATCTTGCGGCGCCCGCAAATCAAGCGCGTCTTCTTGCCTACATAATGGCGCCTCATGCATCTGAGGCTCTGTTATATCACGCATAACAACACCCTTTAACCCTACGCGTTACCGATCACAATTTGGGCCCAAAATTCTCATCATAAAACCGCAGCCAATTGCCGCCCATCACAGCCGCGACATCCTTATCACTAAACCCATAAGAAGATAGGCCATTTGCGATATTTGGAAAGTCTTTAATTGTCTCGAACCAGCTTGGCTGGGCCGGGAAGCCGGCATTATCAGCCGAGCCTTCGCCATAATCCATGACCTTTGACCAGCGCCCATTGCGCATCCATTCGACCACACTATCAGGCTGGTCTTGGCAGAGATCTGAGCCTATCCCCAGCGATTCAATCCCATATTTATCAGCCGCTCTTGCGATCATCTCACAAAATTGATCCATCGTGCAATCAGAGGCGTCTTTAAGATGGTGCGGATAAATCGAAAACCCTATCATCCCGCCAGCATCTGTTAGCGCCTTTATGACCTCATCTGTTTTATTGCGCCTTGCCGGATGCCACCAATGCGGATTGGCATGTGTAATCGCAATCGGCCGCTCAGATATCTCAATCGCCTCAAGAGTTGAACGGTCGGCAGAATGGCTCATATCAACCACCAGCCCGACCCGGTTCATCTCTTTGATGGCCTGCTTGCCAAAGCGCGTAATGCCCGGATCCTCATCCTCATAACAGCCCGTCGCCAGCAATGATTGGTTATTATAAGACAGCTGCATAAAGCGCGCGCCAAGCTGGTGGCAAATCTCAATCAGGCCGATATCATCTTCGATGGGCGAACAATTTTGAAAGCCGAAAACAAGCGCTGTCTTGCCCGTGCGATGCGCTTCACGCACATCATCGCCCGTCAGCCCACGCATCAGCCTGTCTGGATAGGCCTCAAACCATTTATTAAAGGTCGAAAAATTTGTGACCGTCTCGCGAAAGCTTTCATGATAGCAAATTGTGATATGCACAGCCGATAGCTGGCCGTCTGCCATTTCTTGAAAATGGTGCGGTTGCCAATTCACATATTGCAAATTATCAATATAAAGCGGCTTATCAGACATAAGATTTCTTTTCCTTAAGGGGCATAATCACCGACCACTCTGCTATCTAGCCACTATTTTGACAAGTCACGATGCGACAGTTTTTCACAAATTTTACGACCTTCATATAGGGGCTTATCAATTGGGACTTATTAATTGGGGCTT
>DBMZ01000146.1:0-549 GCA_002299005.1 Alphaproteobacteria bacterium UBA685
AACAGCGCCATTGAGGCACAAAGCAAAACAGCGCCAATAAGGCGCTGTTTGGTAGGTCAGTAGATGGTGGAGCGTACAAGGATTGAACTTGTGACCCCCTCGATGTCAACGAGGTGCTCTCCCGCTGAGCTAACGCTCCTCACAGCCACCTAATGAGGCTTGTAAATAGGCGATTGCTGGGTATATTGTCAAGCCTTTAATCGGACCTGCAGATAAGATTTGTCGTATGAACCAACCGCCAAATGACATAACCAAGGACATAGTTTCAAAAGAAGAGATGACGCATCTGCAAAGCGCGCATCGGGCCCTGCAAGACATCCCACCTTTTGCCCTCATCAGCGGGCAACAAGCAGGGCCTATCATCATCTCTGCCCCGCATGGCGGCCTGATATATCCGCATGATCTCTATGATATGACTGAGGATAGCCTGCGCCGTTTTCGCTCTCTTGAGGATATTGGCACCGCCCTCATCGCACAAGGTCTAAGGGCCCCCACACGCACGATTATCACAGCGTGCGTCGCCAGAGGCATCATAGACCTTAACAGACC
>DBMZ01000146.1:790-1875 GCA_002299005.1 Alphaproteobacteria bacterium UBA685
CTCACAAGATAGCACCGATAGGCTTATCAGCCAGTTTCATAAGCCTTACCATCAAAAACTAGCCACGCTTTTATCATCTGCGCACCCACAAGGCCTGTTGCTTGATATCCACTCAATGCCAGAGGCGGCGGCAGGTAAGCCGCTACCTGATTTCATTTTTGGCGATGATTTTGGCGCAAGTTTGCCAGATGAATATCGCGTCATCATCGATGAATTTATGCGCCAAACACCCTATAGCTTTGGCTGGAACCACCCTTATGCAGGCGGTTATATTACGCGCAATTTTGGCGGGCGGCACAGCCCTCATCACGCGCTTCAGATTGAGATTAATAGACGCCTTTATGCCGGCGCCAAGATGCGTGTAAGCCACGAGGCGATGAGCCGCATCCAGCAAATGCTAGATGCGCTTATCAGCCGGATTGAAACAGCACAGATAGATTTGGTCGCCGCGCAATAGGCGGTTATTTTGCGTAAGGGTTTTTACCTTTACGCATCACCATGCGCACAGGAATACCATCGAGCCCAAAATCTTGACGCAGACCGCCGATGAGATAGCGCAGATAATGTTCTGGCAAATCAGCTGGACGGCTCACAAAAAGCGCAAATGTAGGCGGGCGCGATTTGACCTGTGTCATATAGCGAATACGCAAACGACGACCTTGGACCAATGGCGGCGGGTGCGCCTCTAGCATCGGCTCTAGCCACCTGTTCAGACGACCTGTTGAAATACGCGTATTCCAAACACGTTGAATGGCCAAAATAGCTTTGAATAATTTATCAACACCCTTGCCATGCATCCCTGAGATAGGAATCACAGGAATACCGCGCAATTGCGCCAAAGACGTCTCAAGCCTGTCATGGATTTGTGTCAGAGCGGCCTGCTTATCTTCCACCGCATCCCACATATTCACAGCGATAACCAAGGCACGGCCTTCGTTTGCAACATGGCGGGCAATGGCCATATCTTGCTTATGAGGCGGCTGGCGTCCATCTAGCATCAAGACACAGACTTGCGCATATTGAATGGCGCGCTCCGCATCATTGACCATCAAGCGTTCGACCGCATCAATGACACGCGCTTGGCG
>DBMZ01000146.1:2045-2825 GCA_002299005.1 Alphaproteobacteria bacterium UBA685
ATTTCTTCAACCTGATCGTCCTCTGCCTCATCTTCATCTTCGCCAAACAACACCGCTGTCAGGCCAAGCTTATCAGCTTCTTCCAAGATGGCGTCGTGCAAATCGACAAGACCTTCACCATGCGCCGCTGATACAGGCACAGGCGTGCCAAGACCAAGCTCCCATGCCTCTGCGGCCCCAAGCGAGCCTTGCTTGCCTTCACATTTATTGGCAAGCAAAATCACAGGACGGTTGGCACGGCGCAATTGACGCGCAAAGAAATGATCATCCGGCAGTAAACCCGCACGCGCATCAATCACCATCAAGATAATATCAGCCAACTCAATCGCCCGCTCTGATTGCAGGCGCATACGCGCGGCAAGTGTGCCTTCTTTGGCTTGTTCTAGGCCGGCTGTGTCAACCAGACGAAACGACATGCCAGCAAGTGTGCCATCGCCTTCACGCCTATCACGTGTCACACCAGGCTGGTTATCAACAATCGCATGTTGTCTGCCAGTTAGACGGTTATATAGGGTCGATTTACCAACATTTGGCCGACCAACAATTGCAATTGAAACCATAATTTTTAACGATACACACTCAGTTTGCCCTTGCTTGAGATCACTACCATCATATTTTGCGCAACCGCAGGGGCAGTGGTCACAGGACCAGGGGTTGAAAATTCATTGATTGGCGTTCCATCGGCCGCATCAAAGACATGGACTTTGCCGCCGCGACCAATCACAAACACATTGCCAGAGGCCACAATTGGGCTGACATATCTTGGCACAGTCTCAGAGG
>DBMZ01000052.1:0-6052 GCA_002299005.1 Alphaproteobacteria bacterium UBA685
CTTTTCCTTTGACATGATATGCTCCTCTTATCTTTCTAATTTATCTAAATTATTTATGCCAAGTTGGCTTTTACTTCGTCAGCCACAGCTTGTGGCACTTGTTGGTAATGGTCGAACTGCATTGAATATTGTGCGCGACCCTGTGACATTGAACGCAATGTGTTGATATAGCCGAACATATTTGCCAATGGGACCATAGCTGTAATGGCTTTTGCATTACCGCGTGGCTCCATGCTGCCGACGTTACCTCTACGTGAGTTCAAGTCACCAATGATATCACCCATATATTCTTCCGGTGTTAGCACTTCGACTTTCATAACTGGCTCAAGCAAGCGTGCTGCTGCTTTATCCATAGCTTCTCTGAATGCGGCTCTTGCGGCGATTTCAAAAGCAAGAACTGATGAGTCAACATCGTGGCTCGCGCCGTCGATTAGTTCAGCTTGGAAATCGATAACAGGGAAGCCTGCGATGACGCCTGTGTCTTTGGCAGATGTGATGCCCTTTTCAACGCCCGGGATATATTCTTTTGGAACAGACCCGCCAACGATTGAGTTAGAGAAATCAAAACCACCATCAGCCAATGGGCCGAACTTGATTTTCACACGCGCGAACTGACCAGAACCACCAGACTGCTTCTTGTGTGTATAGTCAATTTCAACTTCTTTTGTGATTGTCTCGCGATACGCAACCTGTGGTGCACCAATCGCTGCTTCAACCTTAAATTCACGCTTTAGACGGTCAACCAAGATGTCTAGGTGTAGCTCACCCATACCACGCATGATTGTCTGGCCTGATTCTAGGTCTGTAGAGACTTGGAATGATGGATCTTCTGCTGCTAGGCGCTGTAGGCCCAAAGACATCTTTTCTTGGTCATTCTTAGACTTAGGCTCAACCGCAATCTCGATAACCGGATCAGGGAATGACATTGTTTCAAGCACAACCTGGTTGTTGCTATCACAAAGTGTGTCACCTGTTGTTGTGTCCTTCATACCTGCAAGGGCGATAATATCACCGGCATAGGCCACTTCTGTTTCTTCACGGTCATTAGAGTGCATCATCATCATACGACCGACGCGCTCTTTCTTACCCTTTGTAGAGTTCACAAGAGAATCACCCTTGTTCAATGTACCAGAGTAGACACGAACGAACGTCAAAGAACCAACAAATGGGTCATTCATGATTTTGAATGCCAAACCTGTGAATGGGTCTTTGTCATCAGCGTTACGCACAATGTTACGTGTTTCTGTTTCGTCACCCGGTGCAAAGCCTGTGTAAGACGGCACGTCCAATGGACCTGGTAGGTAATCGATAACAGCGTTCAACATTGGCTGAACACCTTTGTTCTTAAAGGCTGAACCACAAATGACAGGTACGAAAGACATGTTCAATGTACCCTTACGGATAAGCATCTGTAGTGTCTCTACTGATGGCTCTTCACCTTCTAGGAAGGCTTCCATTGCATCATCATCTTGCTCAACAGCAATCTCAATCAGATGGGCGCGCATTTCTTCGGCTTTAGCCTTGAACTCGTCGCGTACTGGATTTAGCTTCCAAGTCGCACCTAGCTCTTCATTATCCCAAACCCACTCTTCCATTGTGATCAAGTTTACAAGACCAGCGAATTCTGATTCGGCGCCGATTGGCATGTGAATCGGAAGTGGCACAGCACCTGTACGATCTGAAATCATGTCAACGCAGTTATAGAAGTCAGCGCCGATTTTATCCATCTTGTTAACGAATACAACGCGCGGCACCTTATAACGGTCAGCCTGACGCCAGACTGTCTCAGTCTGTGGCTCAACACCTGCGTTTGCATCAAGAACACAAACAGCGCCATCTAGAACGGCCAATGAACGCTCAACTTCGATTGTGAAGTCAACGTGGCCTGGTGTATCGATGATGTTGAAACGGAACTTAGCAGCTTCTGGATCGTCGCCAAATTCACCTGATGGTGTTGTACCATCTTCAGTGCGGAACCAGAAACAAGTTGTCGCAGCTGAGGTGATCGTAATGCCACGCTCCTGCTCTTGTTCCATCCAGTCCATAGTGGCGTTGCCATCATGCACTTCACCGATTTTGTGTGAACGACCTGTGTAATACAACACACGTTCTGTAGTTGTAGTCTTACCAGCATCAATATGGGCCATGATGCCGAAGTTACGATAACGTTCTAGTGGGTATTGACGAGACATATCTCAAAAGCTCCTAAAATGCTGCTAATGCTACCAGCGATAATGTGAGAAAGCGCGGTTCGCTTCAGCCATTTTGTGGGTATCTTCACGCTTCTTAACGGCGTTACCGCGATTATTCGCAGCATCCATCAATTCACCTGATAGGCGAGCAACCATTGTTGTCTCACCGCGCTTACGTGAGCTGTCGATCAACCAACGAATAGCGAGGGCCTGTGCGCGCTCTGAGCGCACCTCAACAGGCACCTGGTAAGTAGCACCACCAACACGGCGTGAACGCACCTCGAGGTGAGGACGAACATTTTCAAGCGCATCATGGAAAACACGCATTGGCTCAGAGCCAGCTTTTTCCTCAATACGATCAAAAGCGCCATACACAATCTTTTCAGCTGTGGAGCGCTTACCGTCTAGCATCAAGCAAGACATAAATTTAGAAACGACCACATCCTTGAATTTAGGATCTGGTAGGACTTCACGTTTTTCTGGTGAACGACGACGAGACATCTATTCTGCTCCTTACTTAGGGCGCTTGGCGCCGTATTTTGAACGACGCTGGCGTCTATCTGAGACACCTTGTGTATCCAATGTACCGCGGATGATATGATAGCGAACACCTGGCAAATCTTTTACACGACCGCCTCTGATAAGAACAACTGAGTGTTCCTGCAGATTATGTCCCTCACCCGGGATATAGCTTGTGACTTCAAAGCCATTTGAAAGACGTACACGAGCAACCTTACGAAGCGCTGAGTTCGGCTTCTTTGGTGTCGTTGTATAAACACGAGTACACACGCCACGCTTTTGCGGACATGCTTCCATGGCTGGAACCTTATTACGTGACACAGGACGCGTGCGACCGTGTCTGATAAGCTGGTTAATTGTTGGCATAGCTGGCCCTTTTTCTGCTCTACCGAAAACCGAATTTTCAAATAAATATACAGCCGCAGCATTACCCGCCAGCTGTGTTAATGTTACGCCCCTAAACTTCATTCAGAGGACTTCCGTTTCCTTCTTTCTACAAATATCTCTATCTGCAAATGTATCGTTTGATTTCCCGGGCTTCGCTGCCATAGTTTCAGGCGCAATCTTCGTTAAACCACTACCTACATCCTTGAAGGTGCGCGGATACTAATGTTTTGAAGGGGCAATGGTCAAGCATTATTTTAGACCTCTGCCCTCCTCACTTTTTTCATCCCTGATAGCTGAACTGCCATCAGAGCTTATTCTGCCGGCAATTCCTCAGTTTGTGCTGATTCGCTGGCTTCTGCTTGTTTTTCTGCCATCTGCACAGCTCTCGCTGCTTCGATATCAGAATCACGTTCTGCTGCAATACGGCGCAATTTATTCATCACAGACCCTGTACCTGCAGGAATCAGACGACCGACAATCACATTCTCTTTCAAGCCATCTAGACGGTCTTCTTTGCCTGATACAGCCGCTTCGGTTAGGACGCGTGTTGTTTCTTGGAAAGAGGCCGCAGAGATGAATGATTTCGTCTGCAATGAAGCCTTTGTGATACCGAGCAATACAGGACGTGCTTCTGCTGGGCGCAAGCCCTCTGCAATCGCGACTTGATTCGCCGCAATATATTCATCACGCTCTACCTGTTCACCAACAAGCAATGTCGTATCGCCGCCATTTTCAACTTCAACCTTCTGAAGCATCTGGCGCACAATCACTTCGATATGCTTATCGTTGATCTTCACACCCTGAAGGCGATACACATCTTGGATTTCCTTCACAAGGTAATCAGCCAAAGCCTCAACCCCTAGGATATTCAAGATATCATGCGGCACTGGTGAGCCATCTAGTAGCAAATCACCTTTACGCACATAATCACCTTCATTGACAGCCAATGAGCGGCCTTTTGGCAATAGATATTCTACCGCTTCAAATGCATCATCCAATGGCTGAACGCGAATGCGACGCTTTGCCTTATAGTCTGTACCGAATTCAACACGGCCTTCAATCTCACTGATAACAGCGAAATCTTTTGGCTTTCTTGCTTCGAACAATTCAGCCACACGTGGCAGACCACCTGTGATGTCTCTTGTCTTTGTTGATTCGCGCGGGATACGTGCTAGCACGTCACCTGCTTTGACGGTTGCGCCATTTTCAACTGACAAGATAGCGCCTGATGATAGGAAGTAACGTGCCTCAAGGCCGTTAGACAAGGTCAAGACCTCGCCCTTATCATCACGCATTGTGATACGTGGACGAAGGTTTGCAGAGCTTGAGCCTTGCTTCCAGTCAACCACTTCACGGCTTGCGATACCTGTTGTCTCGTCGATGACCTCACGCATTGAGATGCCGTCAGTCAAATCCATGTAATTCGCGACACCATCCATCTCTGTGATGATCGGAATTGTGTATGGATCCCATTCGATAAGAATATCACCAGGGTTTACCGCCTGACCATCTTTGACAAACAGCTTACCACCATAAGGCAGGCGATGACGTACACGCTCACGGCCTTGGTCATCAACCAATGCCAATTCAGTGTTACGTGCCATCACAATCGGCTTACCATCTGCGCCATTTACAAGCTGGGCGTTTTCAAGCTTTACCTTACCAATGACATTGGCTTCGATGTTTGAGGCTTCTGCGCCTGACTGCGCCGCACCACCAACGTGGAATGTACGCATTGTCAGCTGTGTGCCTGGCTCACCAATTGACTGGGCTGCGATAACACCAACAGCTTCACCAATATTCACCGTTGTACCACGTGCCAAGTCACGACCGTAACAAGCACCACAAACACCAATTTTGGCATCACAGACAAGCACTGAGCGGATATAGGCTTGGTCTACACCAGATTCCTCAATTGCCGCGATATGCTCTTCTGTGACAATCTCGCCTTCGCTGACGATGACTTCATTTGATGTCAAATCGACCAAATCTTCGGCCATTGTACGACCCAAAATACGCTCAACTAGCGGGTCAACCACTTCTGAGCCATTTGTGACAGGGCGGATTGTGATGCCTTCTTTGGTGCCACAATCTTCGACAGTGATGATGCTATCTTGTGCGACGTCAACAAGACGACGTGTCAAATAGCCTGAGTTCGCTGTCTTAAGCGCTGTATCAGCTAGACCTTTACGTGCACCGTGTGTTGAGTTGAAATATTCCAACACATCCAAGCCTTCTTTAAATGACGAGATAATCGGTGTTTCAATAATCTCACCAGACGGCTTTGCCATAAGGCCACGCATACCAGCTAGCTGTTTAATCTGGGCGGCAGAACCACGCGCACCTGAATGCGCCATCATCCATACAGAGTTCACTGGCTTACCAGCTTCTTCTGTTGAAATACCCTTCATCATCTCATCAGCGACAAGGTCTGAACAACGTGACCATACGTCAATCACCTTGTTGTATTTTTCACCTTGTGTGATGAGGCCATCTAGATACTGGCTCTCAAAGCCTTTCACAGCTTCTTCAGCTTCTGTGACGTATTTTTCTTTCAACGCAGGTGTTGTCAAATCGGCGATACCGAATGAGATACCTGAATTACATGCCTGACCAAAGCCTAGACCCATCAACCTGTCACAGAAGATGACCGTATCTTTCTGGCCACAGTGACGATAGATGTAATCGATGACGTTTGAGACTTCTTTCTTGGTCATCAGCTTATTCACAAGATTGAATGTCACAGATGAATTATTCGGCAACAAATCAGCCAAACGCGCACGCCCAGGTGTGGTATCGATCACTTTTGTGACCAACTCGCCTGTCTCGTCAAACGTTGTCAGACGTGCCTTGATACGTGCATGCAAGCTAACAGAGCCATTATCAAGCGCCATTAGAATCTCTTGGATATCAGCAAAAGCCATGCCTTCGCCAACTTCGCCTTCACGTTCCAT
>DBMZ01000052.1:6369-18920 GCA_002299005.1 Alphaproteobacteria bacterium UBA685
GGTTCAAACGCTTGGATGCCAAGACGGTGCAAAGTCGGCGCTCTGTTCAATAGCACTGGATGCTCACGGATGACCTGCTCAAGGATATCCCATACTTCTGGGCGTTCCTTTTCAACCATACGCTTGGCAGCCTTAATCGTCGATGCCATGCCATATAGCTCAAGCTTTGAGTAGATAAATGGCTTGAATAGCTCCAACGCCATCTTCTTTGGCAGACCACATTGATGCAGCTTAAGCTCTGGGCCCACCACAATCACTGAACGGCCTGAATAATCAACACGCTTACCAAGCAAGTTCTGACGGAAGCGACCTTGCTTGCCTTTCAGCATATCTGACAAAGACTTCAACGGGCGCTTATTCACACCTGAGATGATACGGCCACGGCGACCATTATCAAACAGCGCGTCAACCGCTTCTTGCAACATACGCTTTTCGTTGCGCACGATAATGTCTGGTGAACGCAATTCAATCAGACGCTTTAGACGGTTATTTCTGTTGATCACGCGGCGATATAGATCATTCAAATCAGATGTCGCGAAACGACCACCATCTAGTGGCACAAGCGGGCGAAGCTCTGGCGGGATCACAGGGATAACATCCATGATCATCCATTCAGGGCGTGAGCCTGATTCGCGGAAAGCATCTACAAGCTTCAGACGTTTTACCAGCTTCTTGCGCTTAGCTTCTGAGCCTGTTTCAGCCAAATCTTCGCGGATCTTCACGCGCTCTTCATCAAGATCCATATCTGTCAGAATACGCTTAATCGCTTCTGCGCCGATGGCGGCTTGGAACGCATCTTCGCCATATTCATCTTGCGCATCGTAATATTCTTCTTCAGATAAAAGCTGGCCCTTATTCAAGGTTGTCAGGCCAGGCTCAATCACCACGAAGTTTTCAAAATACAGAACACGCTCAATATCTTTGAGTGTCATATCGACCAATAGGCCCAAGCGTGATGGCAATGATTTCAAGAACCAAATATGCGCGACAGGGGCGGCCAATTCGATATGACCCATACGGTCACGACGAACCTTTGATAATGTGACTTCAACACCACATTTCTCACAGACAACGCCGCGATACTTCATACGCTTATATTTGCCGCACAGACATTCATAGTCACGCACAGGGCCAAAGATACGCGCACAGAACAGGCCGTCTTTTTCAGGCTTGAACGTACGATAGTTAATTGTCTCTGGCTTTTTGATTTCACCAAATGACCATGAGCGAATACGCTCTGGTGCAGCAATGGAGATTTGGATCTTGTCGAAGTTCTGAGTTGCCTTTGGCTGTGCGAACGGATTCATAAGATCATTCATGTTTGTTCTCCTTAATCGGCGCTATGCGCCTTATCCTTCAATCTTTTAAAGCAGTTAGTTTTTCGTCAGAAGCGATGCCTAAAATTCGGCATCGTTCCTATCTACATTCAAACCAAGAGACCGTAGTTCTTTAACGAGAACGTTAAATGACTCAGGTATCCCTGCTTCAAAATCATCATCACCTCTAACAATCGCTTCATAGACCTTGGTACGGCCTGAAACGTCATCTGACTTCACTGTGAGCATTTCCTGCAATGTGTAAGCGGCGCCATAAGCTTCGAGAGCCCAGACTTCCATCTCACCAAAGCGCTGGCCACCAAATTGTGCCTTACCGCCTAGTGGCTGTTGTGTCACTAGTGAGTATGGGCCAATTGAACGGGCGTGAATCTTCTCATCCACCAAGTGATGCAGCTTGAGCATATAGATATAGCCAACTGTCACAGGGCGGTCGAAGACCTCGCCTGTTCTGCCATCAACCAGCCATTCCTGACCTGTTTCTGATAGACCAGCCTTATCAAGCAATTCGATCACATCAGCTTCTCTTGCACCGTCAAAGACAGGTGTTGCCATTGGCACACCGCGTGCAAGCAATTCTGATTGCTCAATCACTTGATCATCATTCATCGGCTTCAATGATGCGCTATATTGCGAATCTGGATAGATATCTTCTAGACGCGCACGAAGCTCTTGCGTTTTACCTGTGCTTCTAGCGGCCTCAGCGGCGGCACCAATTTGTTTACCCAAACCACGCGCGGCCCAGCCAAGATGCGTTTCAAGAATCTGCCCCACATTCATACGTGAAGGCACACCAAGCGGGTTCAACACGATATCAACAGGCGTGCCATCTTCAAGATACGGCATATCTTCTTGCGGCATAATGCGTGAAATCACACCTTTGTTACCGTGACGGCCAGCCATCTTATCACCTGGCTGAAGCTTACGCTTCACAGCGACAAAGACCTTAACCATCTTCATAACGCCCGGCAGTAATTCATCACCACGCTGAAGCTTATCAACCTTATCAGAGAAGCGACCATCAAGGGCTTTCATTGAGTTTTCATGGTCAGCGATTTGTGCTTCAACCATTCTTTGAACCGCTTCATCTTTGACAGCGATGTTCATCAACTCAACTTTAGACACCTCGCCAAGTGCTTCAGCTGTAACAGCCGAGCCTGCCTTTAGTGTCTTTGTCCCTGAGGCAATTGTCTGACCATCAAGAATTTCCTGCATACGTGAGCGGAAACCACGGTCAAGAATGCGGGCTTCATCATCACGGTCTTTCGCAAGACGTTCAATCTCATAACGTTCAATCGCTCTTGCACGCTCATCTTTTTCAAGACCACGGCGAGAGAAGACACGCACTTCAACAATGGTACCAGCACCACCCGGTGGTACGCGCAATGATGTATCACGTACATCAGACGCCTTCTCACCAAAAATAGCACGAAGAAGCTTTTCTTCAGGCGTCATTGGTGATTCACCTTTTGGCGTCACCTTACCGACCAGAATATCACCAGAATTCACCTCAGCGCCGACATAAACGATACCAGCTTCATCCAAGTTGCGAAGCGCTTCTTCACCAACATTTGGAATATCGCGTGTGATTTCTTCTTGGCCAAGCTTTGTGTCACGCGCCATCACTTCATATTCTTCAATATGGATAGATGTGAAGACGTCATCACGCACAATACGCTCAGAGATAAGGATTGAATCCTCAAAGTTGTAACCATTCCAAGGCATAAAGGCCACAAGCACGTTACGACCAAGCGCCAATTCACCATCTTCTGTTGATGGACCATCAGCAATGATATCGCCTGCAGACACTGTATCGCCCACCTTCACCAATGGACGCTGGTTCACAGTTGTGTTCTGGTTTGAACGCTGGAATTTAAGCAATGAGTAGATATCAACAGGTGATACATCTGTTTCAGTCTGCTCGTCTGCACGAATCACGATACGTGTCGCATCGACCTGATCAATGACACCTGCACGACGTGCGATGATTGCCACACCTGAATCTCTGGCAACACGCGCTTCCATACCTGTACCAACAATCGGCGCTTCAGAGCGCAATAGCGGCACAGCTTGGCGTTGCATGTTTGAGCCCATAAGCGCACGGTTCGCATCATCATTCTCTAGGAACGGGATAAGCGCTGCGGCAACAGATACGAGCTGTTTTGGTGACACATCCATATATTCAATATCAGTTGGACGCGCCAAACCAATCTCACCTGCGCGGCGGATAGGGATAAGCTCACCAACGAATGTGCCCTTATCATCTAGCTGGGCATTGGCCTGTGCAATTGTATAGCGGCCTTCTTCCATTGCTGAGATATAGCGATATTCATTTGTCACCACACCATCTACGACCTTGCGATACGGTGTTTCAATGAAACCGTAACGGTTAATCTGGGCATAGGTTGCAAGCGAGTTAATCAGACCAATATTCGGGCCTTCTGGTGTCTCAATCGGACAGATACGACCATAATGTGTTGGGTGAACGTCACGAACCTCAAAGCCCGCACGCTCACGAGTCAAACCGCCCGGCCCAAGCGCTGAGACACGGCGTTTATGCGTAATCTCTGATAGCGGGTTTGTCTGATCCATAAATTGCGATAGCTGTGATGAGCCAAAGAATTCACGAACAGCGGCAGCGGCTGGCTTTGCGTTAATCAAATCAGCCGGCATAACGACTTCGATTTCAACAGAGCCCATACGTTCACGAATCGCGCGCTCCATACGAAGCAAGCCAACGCGATACTGGTTTTCCATCAATTCACCAACAGAGCGCACACGGCGGTTGCCCAAATGGTCAATATCATCAATCTCGCCCTTGCCATCCTTCAGATCGACAAGCACTTTCATGACTGACAAAATATCAGCTTTGCGCAAAATACGCAGATTATCATCTGTCTCAAGACCAAGGCGTGAATTCATCTTCACACGGCCAACTGATGACAGATCATAACGCTCTAGGTCAAAGAATAGGCTGTTGAATAAATCATGTGCGCCTTCCAATGTTGGCGGCTCACCCGGGCGCATGACGCGGTAAATATCAACCAACGCTTCTTCACGGCAGGTGTTTCTGTCCGCCGCCAAAGTGTTGCGCAGATGTGGGCCAACATTGATATTGTCAATCGAGAGAACCTCAATATCCTTGACCTTCATCTCGGCCAAGCGCTCAAGATTAGCTTCTGTAATCTCGTCACCTGCCTCACAGACAACTTCGCCTGTGGTCATATTGACGATATCGCCCGCAAAGAAGCGGCCAAGCACGTCTGATTCATCAACCAAAATCTCTGATAAGCCTGTTTCTTCCAGCTTTTTCAGCGCACGTGGTGTCATCTTTGTGCCAGCCGTTGCAACAGCTTCACCTGAGGCCGCATCAACCAAATCTTTGATAAGCTTTGTGCCGCGCAAAGCATCAGCGTTAAAGCTTGTCTTCCAGCCGTCTTTGACTTTCTTGAACATGGCTGAGCCATAGAAAGCGGCCAGAATTTCTTCACGTGACATGCCGCTAATGTCTGATGGGTCCATGCCATCTGGATTATCGATGAATTGCTGTTCAGACTCAGCATCTGGTAGCGCCATCAAGAATGTTGTCGCCGGCAATTTACGCTTGCGGTCAATACGAACATTCAAAATATCTTTGGCATCATATTCAAAATCCAACCATGAACCACGGTAAGGAATGATACGCGCGGCAAATAGGAATTTACCAGAGGCATGTGTCTTGCCCTTATCATGGTCAAAGAACACGCCCGGCGATCTGTGCATCTGAGAGACGATAACACGCTCTGTGCCGTTCACGATGAACGTACCATTGGCAGTCATCAAAGGCATATCGCCCATATAGACATCTTGTTCTTTGATATCGCGAATGGAGCGTGCGCCCGTATCTTCGTCAATTTCCCAAACAATCAAGCGCAATGTCACCTTCAAAGGTGAGGCAAATGTGATGCCACGCTGCTGACATTCTTCGACATCATATTTTGGCTGTTCTAGCTCATATGATACAAATTCCAGCTCTGCACGGCCCGCGAAATCGCTAATTGGGAAAACAGAAGTGAAAGCGTCTTGAAGACCACTATTTTCGCGCTGTTCGGCTGAGGCGCCTACTTGCAGAAAATTATCATAACTTGCGCGCTGAACCTCAATGAGGTTTGGCATCGGTGCCACTTCGGTCAATTGACCAAAGCTGCGGCGGACACGTTTACGGCTATCAAGAGTGCTAACGGTAGTTGCCATGGTATTCGTCTTCCTCTGCGTAAAAAATACAGTCTATGTAAGGCTCAAAAAACTGTGGCTTATCTCGCGCAAGCCAGAGATATGAGCCCGAATCTTTTTAATAAGATCAGGGTGTTTTCGGGACGCTTTGTGACCTGATTTGCAACAGGGCAAAAAGATTATTCCCAAAAACGACCTTACACCAGGCGATAAAAACCACCTGGTGTAAGAAAATTTACGTAATCCAAACGATGTTGGACGTCAAAGTTACTTAACTTCGACTGTTGCGCCAGCTTCTTCAAGCTTCGCTTTGATGTCGTTTGCTTCGTCCTGTGACACACCTTCTTTAACAGCTTTAGGTGCACCTTCAACAAGATCCTTAGCTTCTTTCAGGCCTAGACCTGTAATAGCGCGGACTTCTTTGATGACGTTGATCTTTGACGCGCCAGCTGATGCTAGGATAACGTCAAATTCAGTCTTAGCTTCTGCGGCACCGCCTGCATCACCACCACCAGCAACAGCAGCAACTGCGACTGGAGCAGCGGCAGAAACGCCCCACTTGTCTTCCAACAAAGTTGCTAGTTCAGCAGCTTCAAGAACGGTAAGAGCTGATAGTTCTTCAGCAATTTTTTCTAAATCAGCCATGATAATCTCCTATAGGCTTTAACTTTTTTCTTCTGATAGTTACGACTGCAACTGGTCTGCCCGTGCTTTGATGACACGCGCCAAGTCTCCTGCAGGAGCCTTTGCAATACGTGCCAGCTTGGCCGCGGGTGCGTTAACAAGGCCAACAAGCTTACCACGAAGCTCATCAAGCGATGGCAATGTGGCGAGTGCCTCAATGCCTGCCTTATCAAGAAGCGCACCATCTAGTGTGCCACCGATAATTGTTACCTTGTCGTTGCTTTTGGCGAATTCGACGAGCGCTTTAGAAGCTGCTACAGGGTCAGCTGAAGTACCTACAGCTGTTGGACCTGTGAACAAATCTGTCAAAGCTTCGTCTTTAGTACCTTGAACGGCGATTTTGGCAATGCGGTTCTTAGTGACCTTAAAACTGGCCCCTGCGTCACGCATTTTCTGCCTTAACTCGCTGCTCTCAGCTACCGTCAGACCAACTTGATGGGCAACAACAACAGATGATGCTGCGCCAAAAGTTGATTGCAGTGTATTGACCAGGTCGACTTTTTCTTCGCGATTCACTGATCGTCTCCACTTGCTATGAGGAACTCATCGCCATTCGGCTTTGCGTCCCTCTGGTTTCACCAAAGCATAGTCACTCATCATTAAATGGGTGACCTGCCCATGGCCTGCCCACAAAAAGTTAAAGCAATTAAATGCTTCTTCCCCTTGTCTATGTAGGGATTAAATCACCTGAAAAACCATTCGATTAATCAGGTCACTTCCTACAGTCTTGGACAGGTTGAGTGCGTTAATAACGCCCTCATATTATCAGCATCTATAAGTTATAAATGCTGACAAATTCGACGGGACCCTCACATAATGGGGCCCCGTAATTATTTATGCGGCTGGCGTATCTTCAACAAACACACCTGCGCCCATTGTAGAGCTCAATGTGATCTTCTTGATATACGCGCCTTTTGCGCCTGATGGCTTTGCTTTACGAATCGCTTCCAAGAACGCATCAGCGTTTTGGGCAATCTTTTCAGCATCGAAGCTTGCCTTGCCGATACCAGCATGCACAACGCCTGCCTTTTCAACACGGAACTGAACTTCACCAGCCTTTGCAGCTGCCACAGCGGCCGCAACATCAGGTGTGACTGTGCCAAGCTTTGGGTTTGGCATAAGGCCACGTGGACCCAAAACCTTACCAAGACGGCCAACGACACCCATCATATCAGGAGAGGCAATCACACGGTCAAAGCCCTGCTCGCCTTCTTGAATGGCTTCTGCCAAATCTTCTGCACCAACAAATTCTGCGCCTGCAGCTTTTGCTTCTTCTGCTTTTGCATCACGTGCAAATACAGCGACGCGGACATCTTTGCCTGTGCCATTTGGCATTGGCACTGAGCCACGAACCATCTGGTCAGCGTGACGCGGGTCAACACCAAGATTGATAGAGATCTCAATTGTCTCATCAAACTTTGCTTTTGCATTTGCTTTTACAAGCGCCGCAGCATCTGCCACTGAATAGTTAATTGTGCGATCAACTGCTTCGTTTACGGCTGTTTTTCTTTTACCTAGCTTGGCCATTTTAGCCCTCCACAACTTGAAGACCCATGGCGCGGGCTGAGCCGCGGACCATGTTCATCGCGCCGTCCATATCAACAGCGTTCAAATCTTGCATTTTCGCTTCAGCAATTTCACGCACCTGCGCTTCTGTTACCTTACCAGCAATGTCACGACCTGGTGTTTGACCACCTTTTGCCAAACCTGCTGCTTTTTTCAAGAAATAGCTGACAGGGGCTGTTTTGGTTGTGAATGTAAATGATTTATCCTGAAAAACAGTGATAACCACAGGCACAGGCATATTCTTTTCAAGGCTGTCTGTTGCCGCGTTAAACGCTTTACAGAATTCCATGATGTTCACGCCGCGCTGACCCAATGCCGGACCAACTGGTGGTGACGGGTTTGCTGCGCCTGCTGGAATATTCAGCTTCAGATATCCTTCGATTTTCTTTGCCATCTTTGCCTTCCTTCGCGCCCCTCTCGTTTAAGTGACGCCTTACTTTTCAAAAATTACAACCGCACCTAGTTTGACCTAGCTACAGTTTTTCCACTTGCGTGTATTCAAGTTCAACAGGTGTTGACCTGCCAAAAATAGAGACAGCCACTTTTAAGCGACCCTTTTCATCATCGGACTCTTCAACAAGACCATTGAATGATTCGAAAGGACCGTCTGTGACACGAACTTCCTCGCCAATATCAAAGCTGATAGTTGACTTCGGACGCTCAACACCTTCTGACATCTGACGAATCAGACGATTTGCTTCTGCTTCTGTAATCGGCACAGGCTTGCCTTTGCCGCCAAGGAAGCGCGTAACACGTGGCTGGCTTTGTACCAAAGACCAGCTTGTATCAGTCAATTCCATTTTCACTAGGATATAACCGGGGAAGAACTTACGCTCAGCTTCAACGCGGACGCCGCGACGCATTTCGACCACGTCTTCAACAGGCACCATGACTTCTTCGATCATGTCTGCAAGGCCGTTGCTTTCTGCCTGCTCCATAATCGCCTGAGCCATTTTCTTTTCAGAACCTGAAAAGACATGTACCACATACCAGCGCTTCGCCATAACTGACTTCACTCCACAATATCCAACCAGCGCCTACCCTTGCATGATGCAAAGGACCGTCGCCTAGTTGTGATTAACCAAACATCCCAAGCACATATTGAATGGCGTTTGAGAACACCATATCGACCAGCAAAAAGAAAATTGCTGCGATTGAGGCCATGACAAAAACAGTGATAGTCGCCAAGCCTGTCTCACGACGGCCTGCCCAAGAAATACGAGAAATTTCTTGTCTTACCTGTCTTACAAACTGTGCTGGCGTTGCTTTGGCCATGATTCTTAAACCAACTCTTCAATATGTTACACCGCGACAGCGGCAGGACTAAAATTGGCGCAATCCCAAGGGATTTTGCCTGATACAAATGCATAAATTCCCTGACATGAGACGCATTTTTCTTGCTCATGACCGGGAAATTATATGAATTAGTGGGCGATGGTTAGCATGAAACCCTTTGTAATGGCAAGCATTATTCGACATTTGGGCAGGGCAAATTTGTGTTTTTTTTCGCCCCGTTCCCAGCCCTCTTAATACCCCTGTTGATATCCCTGTTAATACCCCTTTTAATAATGGTCTATTTCCACATCACCTGTTTGCTCAATTTCATCTGCCACAGCTGCCAAGCGACGCGCCGCTTCACGCAAATTCGCTATATGAACCTTATCATCCGCCACAAAACCTGCTTGGTCTATCAGACGCATGGCCAATTGGGCGTGATGGCGGGCATATTCAGTGGTGGCGACATCCGCCGGGTCAACAAGCTTTAGCTGGTCATAGCGGGTGAAATCCTCAATCAGCGCATCTGCCGCCACATAGCCATTGACCATTGTTATCCGCTCACCGCTTGCGCGCAGGCCTTTTGCCTGATGGACCACCATATTGCCTTGTTGCATAATCGCATAGCCTGGCCCCGGCATCTCTGGTGAGATGATTCTGTCTGATGGCACCTCTTGGCCGAGCCGCTTGAAATCAGCCATCTCATGCTTGGTGCCTTTGAAATATTGGAACTCACCGCCAACCACAGCTTTTGGGTCTGTGACAAACATCACATAATCATAGCGCAGCGTGTCAACGTGCCATTTATCAACATTCTTGCCCAGCTGATGGGGATTGTAATTCAAATGGCCCAATTGGTGACTGATTGTATGAGGCATCAAAGCAACGCCGGCAATCTGGGACATAAAGTCTTTGATATCTGGTGACAGGCACATATCGCGCAAGAAACGGGAGCGATAGACACCGCCTCTGCAATTGCGCTCAATGCGGGCATTTGATGAGGTATGGGCAGATAGCTGGCGGCACACATCAAGCAGACAGGCCGCGCCCTCATCACTTAACACACGAAACACCGCGCTTACCGCAAAATCAGATGGGCATTGCGCAACATCATCTTGCCCATAGCCAAAATCATAGAGCGTCTCAACAAGCGCGGGCGCCTCCAGGGCTAGATGCTTTGACGGATTAAATTCAGGCTCACGCGCAAGCCACTCAAAGCCTGAGGGCGTATAGTTAGATTGCAAATCATCCATTGAAACACCTCTGTTGCGGATCAATAAGGCTAAAAATCAAGGTTTAAGATAAGGGCCCTAGCGATAAGAGCATCATCTTTTTTACGACTATCTGCGTCTTTTTTAAGAGAAAAACAGCGCCTATCAGACGATCACTGATGCGATAGATAGCGTACGATCACATCATGGAAGGCTTCAAAATAGGCTTCAACCTTCTTTGGCCCCACACCATTAACGGCAAGGAACGCTTGCCTGCTTGTTGGCTTATGGGTGGCGATTTCTATGATGGTTCTATCGGGGAAAATCACATAGGCAGGGACATTTTTTTCCTGTGCCAATGACAAGCGCAGGGCCTTTAACTGCCCAACCAGCCCCGCATCCTCATCATTCATCACAACAGGATCTTGCCGCTTAATCTTTGTCGCTGTCTCTGCTTTGTCATTTATCTCACCAGCCATAAAGCTTTGCTGGCCATGCAAGATAGCATCGGCGGCATCTGTCAGCTGTAAGGCGCCATAACGCTCAAGATTAACGCTGATGATATTGCGCGCAATCAGCTGGCGCAGCAATGTCTGAAAGAAGCTCTTGGACCTATCATGCCCCTTGCCATAGCTTGTCAGGCTATCATGTTCCTTATCTTTGACCTTAGCCGTCGCCGCGCCTCTGACAACATCCAGAATATGGCTGGCACCAAAGAATTGGCCTGTCTGATAAATCGCTTCGATGATGTGCGAGGCATCGACCGAATAATCAAGCACCTCTGGCGGCGAGAGGCAATTATCACAATTCCCACAAGGCGCAGACGCCTCATCAAAATAGGCAAGCAATGTTTGACGACGACAGCCTGTGGTCTCGCAATAGCCGATCAGTGCCTCAAGGCGGGTATATTCGCCAAATTTATAAGCTTCAGCGCCATCTGATTCAAAAATCATCCGCTGGCGTTTCATCATATCTTGCAAGCTATAGAATAACAAAGTCTCAGAAGCGGCCCCATCACGGCCCGCACGGCCTATCTCTTGATAAAAGGCCTCAACACTCGACGGCAGGCTGGCATGTATCACATAGCGGATATCAGGCTTATCAATCCCCATACCAAAGGCAATGGTCGCCACCATCACCACATCAGGCTCACTCATAAAGCGGTCTTGGCATTGCGCGCGATATTCTTGATCCTTGCCCGCGTGATAGGCAATCGCATTCACCCCATGATTTGACAAATATTCCGCCGTCTCATCTGTCTCTTTGCGTGACAGGCAATAGATAATCCCACTTTGCCCTTGGCGTTCTTCGACATAGGACAGGATTTGATCTTTGACGCCCTTCTTGGGCAACACCGCGAGCGATAAGTTCGGCCTATCAAAGCCATGCAAGATCATCTTCGCTTGGCCTCTGGTCAGCTTATCTGCGATATCACGGCGCGTGGCTTTATCGGCGGTCGCGGTAAAGGCGGCAATCTTGGCGCCTGGGAAGGCATCTTGCAATTGCGAGAGCGATTCATAATCAGGACGAAACCCTGCCCCCCATTTCGAGATACAATGCGCCTCATCAATCACAAACATCCCGATAGGCAATTTTTGCAAGGCGGCAATCATCCGCGGTTGCATCAGGCGCTCAGGGCTAAGATACAGGATTTTCGTATCATCTTGGGCAAAGCGGCGCCATGAGATGACATTATCATCATAGATACGCCCTGAATGAAGCATTTCGGCCGCGATACCATTATCTTTGAGCGCGGCCACCTGATCACTCATCAGGGCGACCAGCGGCGAGATAACAATCGTCTTTGTGTGCTGGATAAGGGCTGGCAATTGAAAGCATAGCGACTTACCCGCGCCTGTTGGCATCACCGCAAGCACATGGTCACCACCAAGGATGGTCTCCACAATCTCTTCTTGCCCTGCCCGAAAAGAGGTAAAGCCAAACGCGCCCTCAAGCGTGCTCTGGATAAGCGCCTTATCGAATTGTCCCATGCGCCAGCTTTCCTCTCCAATCATTCATACTTGCAACCTAAACCTAGTAAGATAAAAAAATAACCCTAAGAGACGAAGCTCTTAAGGCTATTTTCATTTGATGGCAGGAGCGGAGGGACTCGAACCCACAGCCCCCGGTTTTGGAGACCGGTGCTCTACCAATTGAGCTACACTCCTTCAAAGGTAGCCAAGGAATAGCAAATCCCCACAGCTTTTCCAACCGCAAAACGCACACCCCATGCACTTTATTGCGAACTAAGCGTGCCTGCATAAAAAAA
>DBMZ01000086.1:0-1494 GCA_002299005.1 Alphaproteobacteria bacterium UBA685
GGGTTGATGTGTATTCCGCCACAAACAGAAGAGCCAGCGATGCATTTTGCCTTGCTGAAAAAATTGGCAGGCCAATGCGATGTGCCGCATCTGTCAATGGGGATGAGCGCTGATTTTGAAGAAGCGATTGCCTTTGGCGCTGATTATGTACGTGTCGGCTCTGGCCTATTTGGGGCGCGCCTACCCAGAAGCTAATCTAACAAATGACCTGTTTTATCTCTTTTGGCCGCAAGATAAGCTTCATTATGCGGGTTTGCTTCTAGGATAAGAGGCACTCTTTTGGTGACCTCTATGCCATATTTGCCAAGCTGGCTGACCTTATCAGGGTTGTTGGTCATCAACTGCACCGCCGAGATATCCAAAAGCGTGAGCATGGCGGCGGCGGGAATAAAGACACGTTCATCTGTGGCAAAGCCAAGCCGGTGATTAGCGTCAACCGTATCATGGCCAGAATCTTGCAAATCATAGGCTCTTATCTTGTTCATCAGGCCGATATCACGGCCTTCTTGCGCCAAATAGAGCAAGATACCGCCGCCTTGTTCGGCCATGGTGGCAAGGGCTGTTTGCAATTGCGGGCCGCAATCACATTTTAACGAGCCAAGCACATCACCTGTGACACATTGCGAATGCAAGCGCACAAGCGGCGCTGACTGCTTATCCCCATCGCCTACGATGATGGCGAAATGATTTTCATCACCACCTTCAGAGCGGAACATAATAATCTCGCTATCACCCGCGGCTTTGAGAGGTAATTTCGCTTTGGCGCCTTTGGTCATTTGCCAATGCGCCTTGCTATCATGATGGTCTGAATCAAAGGCGTTGACGATTGGCAGCGCATACATGGTCGCCAAATTATTATGATGGAGCGGATCATCAGATGTCAGCATCGCCATAAGCGCGGTTGGCAATAGGCGGGCTTGACGCAGAATTTTTGTGCCTAAATCAGCCAGACTATCTTTTTGCTCGCCAAGCAATGAGACTGTTTGCGGCAGGGATTCTGCCTTGCCAAAGGCGATATCCAAGATTGTCTCATCACTTTGCCCATTTGCGGGCATGGTGAAAACAGGGCGCGTGCCGGGCGCTTTGCGGCCCAAGGCTTCGATATGTTGGCGGCGCATACATAACAGCATCCCTGAATCAGCGATATCCTGCATTTGCCCATCATTATAATCCGCAAATTCGGCCGCACGAAGCAAGGCGGCGCGGTTATTGGCGGCTCTGATTAAGATCGTCTCACCACGGCGCAAGGCGGCAAAGGCCTGTGCCATGCGGCGAAAGGAGGGCGATATCGGCCCTGATTGGGCGCGCGGTCTATCAGAATCTATGGATGTGTTTGTTGTCATATCTGTTGCTTTTGGGCTTAAAGGCTTGCACTGCGGGCAGAACGTCTTTTATTCTATGGTTAAGATTTAGCGCAATCGAAGGGTAAATAACAGTGTCATCTTCAAAATTATCACCGACTATGCGTTTGATGTTGATAGATGATGATGATGC
>DBMZ01000086.1:1797-3374 GCA_002299005.1 Alphaproteobacteria bacterium UBA685
ATGATGCGCGCTTTGAGATTAGCGGGCTAGATTTTGTCCCCTCGCAAAAGACCATCGCCGCAAGAGATAGCGGTGATAAGGTTGTCTTGACCGAAAAAGAGACGATGATTTTGAAGATGCTGAATAAGCATGCGCCAGACACGGTGAAGCGTGAGGTCTTATTATCTGAGATTTGGGGCTTTCAGAAAGGTCTTTCGACTCATACGCTTGAGACGCATATTTATCGGTTGCGTCAAAAACTAGCGCGGCTGACGCCAGAGTCTGTGATTGATACCGCCCAAGATGGCTATCAATTAGCGCAAAATACGCAACGGCAAGATATCTGATTTAAAGAGAGATTTACTCGCTCGATATGGCTGGGGCGGTAGGATTCGAACCTACGATACACGATACCAAAAACCGATGCCTTACCACTTGGCCACGCCCCAAGAACCATATTGAAACCCAATAAATTGGCTCGAGTGTCGCGAAAATAACCATCTTGCTTGCCTGTTGCAACAAAAAATTAGCGATTTGTGTAAAGTTGCTAGAAAAAGCGCGTGGCAACTGCCCAAATACCCTTATCAGAGAGGCGTTTTTGATAGGCTAATGCGGCCGCCTCATCATGCAAAAAAGCAAAACAGCTGGCCCCGCTACCACTCATCGCATGGCCTATAAAATCTGTGCCAATCATCGCGCCAGCCTCTGCCATCTCGTCTAGCAAAGAGGCTATCACAGGATAAAGCTGGCAGGCGGCAGGGGTGAGATCATTGCCAATCGCCAAGATAGCGGGCCAGTCATGCGCCGATAGGGCGGCCGCAATATCATTTGGGTTTATCACGGTGAAGCCTTTATTCATGGCGGCAAATTGCCCAAAGACCGCGCCTGTATCAGCATGAATTTGCGGGTTGGCGATCACCATATAGGGCGCCTTTGCCCCAAGCGCCTTGCCTGTGATGGCCCCCTCGCCAATCCCTGTCATAATATGGGCGCGATTTTCAAAACACGCTGGCACATCGGCGCCTAATGATACGCTTTGAGCGCGCAGATAAAGACGTGCCTCTTGCGACCAATTCTGGCTGATAAAGCGTAGATAGGCCGCCGCATCCGCACTGCCGCCGCCAAGACCACCGCCAAGGGGGATCTGTTTTTCAAGCGTGATGTGATGGCTCAAAAGCGCCTCATAGCCAAAGCGGCTAGCGGCTTGCTGGGCAAGCGCCTTTGCCTTGGCAAGAAGCGTATCACCGCCAACATCTTGCAGCATTGGCGCAAAAGGGCCGATAAGGCGCACGCCGTCATCGGGGGCGTTTGTGATGGTCAGCGTGTCCCCAAACTCTGAGAAGCCAACAGCTGAGACAAGCTGGTGATAGCCTTCCTTTGTGCGGCCTGTGACAGATAGGGTGAGGTTAATTTTGGCAGATGCGACTTGCTGTGCGAAATCTTGTTTTGCAGGATTTTGGCCAGAATTTTTTGGTGCCATATTATTGGGCCTCATAGACCAACGGCTCGCCATCATCTGTTTGTGCGGCGCGCAGCTTTTCTTGCAACCTTGTGCTCATCTCTGCCTCATTTGATTGGGCATAGGCCAATTGCCATTT
>DBMZ01000124.1:0-1517 GCA_002299005.1 Alphaproteobacteria bacterium UBA685
CATCTTTAACCTTACGCTATCTCATTGAAGAACTGTTTTGAGAGCGATCGTATCGAGATGATTACTGCAGGAATACATAAAGGTGAGGTGGTTTGGTACAATGACCGCCGTGGTTATGGCTTTGTTAGCATAGATGGGGATGAGATTTTTATTCACCGATCTGTGCTAGAGCGATTTGGCCTCAATTTTCTTCACTCAGGCGATGAGTTGACGATGGATATTGCGACCAATGATGATGGGCCGGCGATTATGGAGATACATGGCATTGTCAGAAGCATGCCTGATTCTCTGCCTATCGACACTGAATTGCGCGAAAATGAAGTGCGCGGTGTGGTGAAGTTCTTCAACCCGCTCAAAGGCTATGGCTTTATTGAAGTCGAAGATGATGAGAGCAAGGCGGATGTATTTATCCATTCGCGCACCTTGCAAGCATGCGGCATACGCAACATCGCCGAAGGGCAATCTTTATTGCTCTGTATCAGCGATGATGGCAAGGGCCCGCAAGCCACAGAAGTGCGCATCATCGCCAATCATTAAATCTTATATAAGCGTGGCCTAAGCCTCAAGCGCCCCAAGATAGCGTTCAGCATCAAGTGCCGCCATACAGCCCATACCAGCGGCTGTCACAGCTTGGCGATAGGTTTTATCAACGCAGTCACCAGCCGCAAATACGCCTTCAACAGTCGTCAAAGTCGTGCCTGTTTTGACGGTGATATAGCCCTCATCATCCAGCGCAACCGCGCCTTTAAACGGTGTCGTGGCAGGGTCATGGCCAATCGCCACAAACATGCCATCTGCTTCGATAATTTGCTCATCTTCGCCCGTCGTTGATGAGAGGCGCACCGCATTCATACCCTTATCATCACCCATCACCTCTTCGACAACACGGTTCCATGCCATCGTGATTTTTGGATGCTTTAGCAGACGGTCTTGCATGATTTGTTCTGCGCGCAGGCTATCGCGGCGGTGAACCAATGTCACTGAGCGGCAAATATTGGCCAGATACAAGGCTTCTTCAACCGCTGTATTACCGCCGCCAACGACCACCACATCTTTGTCGCGATAGAAAAACCCGTCACAAGTGGCACAGGCAGACACGCCCTTGCCATTAAAAGTTTGTTCTGATTCAAGGCCAAGCCAGCGTGCTTGTGCGCCTGTTGCGATGATAACGCTATCGGCGGTGATTGTCTTGCCGCCATCTGTTTTCAAAACAAACGGGCGGGCATCAAAATCAACCTCGGTGATGATATCATATTCCATTCTGGTGCCGACATTCACAGCCTGCGCTTCCATCTGGCTCATCAGCCATGGCCCTTGCACCACATCGGCAAACCCAGGGTAATTCTCAACATCAGTGGTGATGGTCAACTGACCACCTGGCTGCAGGCCTGTATAAATAACAGGTTGCATATTCGCACGCGCGGCATAAATTGCGGCCGTGTAACCAGCTGAGCCGGCGCCAATAATAACAATTTTTTCATGAGAATCTGACATAAGGGTCCCTGTCTTTTGAATAG
>DBMZ01000124.1:1674-3636 GCA_002299005.1 Alphaproteobacteria bacterium UBA685
TTGATAGCGGTCTATCAATGGTAAAAATCTGAGATATAAACGAAAATGCCCCGCTAATTGCCCCCCATATCACTTGTTTACCACAGCGATAACAGGCAAGAATAAGAGCATGTTGGTCTCTATATAATCCTGTCCAAGCAAGATATGTCAAGATAGCTGACCAACAAGTTTTAAAAAGCGCCCTTATCATAAGAAAGCTTGCCCATGTTACCCCGCAAATTGTCAGATTATATTCGGCCCTCTTCGCGCATCATGATGAGCATCTTAACATGCCTTATGATGGCAGGCGGCCTTGGCGGCTATGGCGCCAGCGCAGAGAGCTTGGCCATTGCCGGCGCCCTGTCTTACCAAGGCAGTGCCATACAAGGCGGCATGATAAGCGCAAAACTCCCCGATGAGGCCACAGCAATGCTTGACGGCGCCCCCTTGCCGGTAAGTGAAAATGGCTATATCGCCTTTGGGTTTCATCGTGACGATACGGCGCGCGCACGCCTTGTGATCACACATAACGATGGCACCATCCACCTAACAGACTTAACCCCCACCAAGCGCAGCTATAAGACCCAATCCATCACCGGGCTTGCAGGCAAATATGTCTCGCCCCCGCAAGAGACGCTAGAGCGCATTGCCTCTGACCGCCGCAATGTGGCAGATGCCAGAGCCGTCCTCTCATTGGCTGATATGTTTATAACAGACGGGCTAGACTGGCCCCTGCAAGGCACTATCACAGGCATTTATGGCTCCCAGCGCATCCTAAATGGCCAGCCCCGCGCGCCGCATTATGGCATTGATATTGCCGCCCCCACAGGCACCCCCGTCATCGCGCCCGCCGATGGCATCATCACATTGGCGGATGACCTTTATTATACAGGCGGCACGCTTATCATTGATCATGGCTTGCATATTTCATCCACGCTTCTCCACCTTCAGACGATGACTGTCGATGTGGGCGATAGGGTCACAGCTGGCATGGTCATTGGCACAGTTGGCTCAACCGGCCGCTCCACAGGCCCGCATCTTGATTGGCGCATTAATTGGAACGAAAAAAGATTAGACCCGCAATTAGCGATAATAAAGCCATAAAACAACTAGCTTTTATCCCCTAGCAAGCTACACTCTAGCGAATCATTTAAATATTTATTATGACGGTACCTCGATTTTGTCTAATCGCTTTCTTATCAGCCTTGCGGCCCTTTTATCCCTCGCACTTCCCGCGCTCTCCTCAGCCTCTGAGAGCACGGCCTTTAACCTTGATTATCAGGTGCAATGGGGCGATTCCCCGCTTGGCACGGCCACCGCGCAATGGCGCCTAGATAAGGACAGCTACAGCTTTGAAGGCCAAGTAGCCACCGAAGGCACGCTTGCTTTTTTCTATGAATTTTCCGGCAAGAACAGCCTCAGCGGCGAGATTGCCAATGGCACCTATCAGCCGCGCAGCTTTAAGTCAGAATCAACCTTTGATGACGAAACCTATATCGTAGATATGAGCTGGCCTGCCGGGTTAAGGCGCCCTGTCTTTAGTGTTGAGCCAAAGCCTGAAAAAGGCAAAACACATCCGTTGCGCCAAGCCAGCCTAACAAATGTCGCAGACCCCTATACCGCTATGCTAATGGCGCTCTCTGACTTTGAGGCGAACGGCACATGCGACGGCATCTACCGCGTTTTTGATGGGCGCCGCCGCTCTGAATTGCACCTCAAAGATTTTGGCCCCACCATCATCGAGGGTGACAAGGATTGGGCCTATAGCGGGCCTGCCCATATTTGCGGCTCAGCTAGTAAGATGATCGGTGGCCATCAGATTAAAAAGAATGACGATAGCGACGACGAGATGGATTTTGAGAAAGTCAAAATCTTCATCGCTAAGCCAGACGGCAAAACCTTCATGCCTGTGCGCATTGAGATGAACAGCTTTCTTGGCGCGGTGGTTGTCCGGCTAAATATGCAAACATCGACGTTTGAATA
>DBMZ01000124.1:3837-4450 GCA_002299005.1 Alphaproteobacteria bacterium UBA685
TACTTTGGTTTTGGCAATTTATTGTCAAATTAAAAGGGAACATGGTGATCTAGCCTTGGCTAGAAAATCCATGGCTGCCCCCGCAACTGTAAGCGGCGAGTTATGTTGGCATATGCCACTGTCTTCTTTGGGACTAGAGAAGATGGGAAGGCCCAACAACGCGTTGAACCGCAAGCCAGGAGACCTGCCAGAGGGTTCACCCAGTCGGATTGCGGGGCGCGATCAGGACGGCGGAAGACCCGCGATGGTGACATTCACCGTCGCTGGGCAATTATACCCATCGATGTATCGTAATCGTGAGGCGTCGCCCGCATTTTATGCGCATAGAGCTTCATATATATCATTGAGGTTGGGGAATTATGACAATCCGCAAACAAAAAACCGCATCATTTGTGCTAGCGGCGATGGGCCTTGCGCTCACATTGCCTGCACAAGCAGACACCAAAAAGATCCCTTATTTGACAATCGAAAAGACTGTCACAATAGCTGGTCTAACAGAACAGAAAATCAAAGATGTTCTGACATCAACAACCGTCATCACAAGAGACGAGATCGAAGCATCAAACGCCTATTCAGTGGCTGATGTAATTGCCAACACACCAGGCGTCGAAGT
>DBMZ01000123.1:0-1258 GCA_002299005.1 Alphaproteobacteria bacterium UBA685
GGGTGTCTCCTGGCAGCTATACCGCGCCGCAAGTCGCACAGCAAACAAATACACCAACGATGAAGCCGCCAATAACTCCGCCAACAACGCCGCCAATAACGCCAGCAAACGCGCCAGTTCAGCCTGTTGACCAGCCAGCGGCGCAACCTGTGCAAGCGGCACCTCATCCAGCTATGGCACAGCCAGAGCCACAGCCACAGCAAACTATGTATGCATCGCCGGCATCGCCAGCGGCTCCTGCTATGCCCACTATGTCTCCTGTCCAAGTACAACAATCAGCCGTAAGAGAGACAGCGGCAAACCCGGCAACACCCATCAAAACCCCCAACCCTTTTGATTTTGCCAATCAAGGCGGGCAGGGCGGCGGCAATAAGGCTGGCGGCGGTGCCCATAATGGCGGGGCAAGTGATGGCGGTAACAATGACGGGGGTGAGCGCATCAGATATCAAGCCCTCACCTTTACAGGTGGTATCGCTGAATATTACGGCGTCGTTATTCTTAACTATTTATTAACCCTAATCACTCTTGGCATTTATTCGCCGTGGGCAAAGGTCCGAAAACAGCGTTATTTTTTCAGCCATACTGAATTATTAGATGAGGGGTTTCAGTATCTAGCGACAGGCAAGCAGCTTTTCTTGGGACGTATTGTTGCGATTATCACGCTAATCGGTCTGTCTTTGGCTGAGCTTGTGCCTTTCATCGGCATCCTTATCACAGGCGCGGCTTTGTTATTTGGCTTGCCGTTTGTGCTCAACCGGTCTGTGCGCTTTAATGCGCGTAATGTAGCGTGGCGTGATGTGCGCTTTGGCTGGCAGGGATCTTTTGGCATGGCCTTCTTGGTGTGGCTTGTTTATCCCTTATTAAGCCTCTTGACCCTTGGCCTTGCACAGCCTCTCGCCGCGCGTGCGCTGCGTCGCCATTATGCCGAAAACCATAGTTTTGGCGGTGCTGATTTTTCCGCTGATTTAGGCCTTGGTTCGTTCTATGTGGCGCTTTTGAAAGCCGCCACCTTCAGCATCATTCTGGCCGCTTTGCTAATCGTCCCAACAGTTGCGCTTGCTTACGCCTCATTGGCCACAATCTTTCAAGGGGTGACCTCAACGGATGAGGTGATGTTATTGCTGGCATTTTTATCGCCTGAACAACAGGGCCTGCTTGTCTTGCCATTCATCGCTATTTTCTTAGCCTTTTATATTGCGGGTAAATATTACTTCGCGCTCGTGCGTCACATCATGATTAATCATCTGCGTCTTAAGGG
>DBMZ01000123.1:1458-6230 GCA_002299005.1 Alphaproteobacteria bacterium UBA685
AATCTTCTGATTAACATTATGACACTTGGCTTTGCGCATCCTTTTACGGTCGTGCGCCATTATCGCTATTTGGTGCAATCGATCGAAATTCGCCCTATCCGCGACATGGCTGGCTTTGTCGATGCGCAAACAAAGGCAGGCTTCTCAGTCTTTGAAGAAGTGTCCGATATTGAAGGCCTATCAATTGATATTTAGCCCTTATGCTAAGAGGCACTTTTAATGCCCGGAAATGACGCAAAGCACCTTGTGAACGGCCATATGGTTTATGCCACCACAACCGATCGTATTGCGGTACAGGTGGCATTCGCTGCTAATTGGCAGGCTGAGCCCTCTGTCACCATCTATGCGGGCAAAGAGACGCTTATTTTTGGCGTTCAGTCACTTACACCGCCAGAAGGGCGTGCAAAGCGTGTTTTAACCCTATCAAACGGCAATAAATTATTCATCGCCGCGCCAGATTTGCCAAAACATATCGATGGCAATAGCTGGTCTGCGCATGTTGATCGGGCTGAAAAACTATCTCTGCCTATTCTCGCTGTGATGACAATTGTGGCAATCGCTCTCATCGGCGCTTTGCTCTATTGGAGCTTGCCCAAATTAGCCGACCAACTAGCCAACTATATACCAGACAGGGTGATTGAGGAAATATCAGACAACACCCTTAGCCAACTTGATAATCTGTTTTTTGAGCCAAGCAATCTATCAGCGCAAAGACAGGGTGAAATAGAAGTAAAATTCCGCACACTTCAAAAAATAGCCAATGTTGATAGCAATATCGAAATACTCTTTCGGTCTTCCCCCCTTATCGGCGCGAACGCGCTTGCTTTGCCGGGCGGACCTATTATTTTGCTAGATGAATTGGTTGAAATCGCCCCGTCCGATGATGGCATTCATGGTGTGTTGGCGCATGAAATCGCCCATATCACCCTAGGTCATAATCGCAGGCAATTAGCCAGAGAGGGCGTTATTGGCGTATTAGGCTTGATGCTAGGCAATGAGGTAGGCGGGGCTGATTTATTCAAATCCCTTGCCTTTTCCAGCTATTCACGTGCCTTTGAGACACAGGCAGATGAGCTTGCGCGCCAATGGATGAATGAGGCAGGCTTTGATATTGCTGCCTTTGATGAGATGTTAATCGCCCTGTATCAAAAGCATTGCGCCGAAGATTGCCCAGAAGAGGGGGCCGAAGAGAGAGCAGGCGAGGCGCAAGGTAGCTCGTCAAGCTGGTTTGACAGCCATCCGTCATTATCAGAGCGGCTTGCGCCCAAGAACTAAAGATGTGGCATCAAGCGCACTGACATCATCTTGATCATGCGTCACGACCAAAGTGACGAGCTGGTGCTCTTTGGTGATTTTTTTGACCAGTTGCAAAGCGGCGTGCCTATTATCATCATCTAGGGCAGAAAAAGGCTCATCAAGTAGCAAAATTGGCTTATTAGCCAGCAGGACCCGCGCCAATCCAACACGCTGTTGCTGACCGCCTGATATCGCTGAACAGGGCTTATCCAGAATTTGCGCAATATCTAAATTTTGCGCAATTTGCGCTATTTTATCGCTAATTTCGTGCTTTTTAGACGTTTTTGGGGCTGAAAGCGCGATATTTCGATAAGCGCTTAAATGCCCAAATAGATTATCAGATTGAAACAGCATGCTAAGAGGCCTGTCCCATACCGCTTGATGCGCAAAGCTTGCCTCTTGCCATAGAACATCACCGCTATCAAAGCCTCTAAAACCAGCTATGGCGAGTAAAAGCGTGCTTTTGCCCACACCTGAGGGGCCTGTGATGGTGAATATTTTCCCCGGCTTGCCTGTAAGGTCACAGTCAATTTTGCTGTTATCGGGGAAATGTATTGCGGTATTTTTTAATCTTAACATTCTATCACCTTGCCACCCTAACGCCCCAAAGGCCGATTAGTTTGGTAAATAAACCATAAAGGCCCAATGATGTACAAAGAAGAATAAGCGCCAAAATATCAGCTTCTTCGGCCCCGTAGCGACTAAGAAAACTGAACATCATATAGGGCAGGGTCTCAAAAGATTGCGAGCCAAATAGCGTGATAATGCCCAGATCGCCAAAACTAAGCGCCGCTGAAAGGCCAAGCGCGAAGCCAATTTCACTGCGCAGTGAGGGCAAGATGATGATAAAAAGCCGCCTCATCTGTGATAGGGGTAGCATCTCGCATAATCTATCTGTCTCAGCCAAATGGCGCAAAAGGGCCGGGGCGATGATGCGATGACAAAATGGCAAAGCCAGCAGACCATTGCCAAGCATCAAAATCCAAAACGCATAGGCGGATACATCAATATAGGGCCGCAACAAAATAAACAGAGCGGTGCCAAGCACAAGGGCTGGAATAAGCAGGAACAGAGAATGGCTGATATCAATCATCTGTAAAAGGAAATTTTTGCCTCTTAAGCGCGCCTCATGCGCCAAAAAGCCCAAAGTGAAAGCAAGGATGAGCGCAAGCATAGAGGCGCCGATGGCAAGCAGGACTGAGTTACTAAAGGCCTGCCAGAAACGCGCCTCTTGCAAGAGATACGCACCAGCAGAGATATCTGACTGTAGAATAAGTAAGATAACAGGCAGTATCGTTAAAACCACGATAATTGCGATTATGAGGGTATCTATCACGCGCATGAAAGATTGCTGGCTATCGGCACGCGGTATGGCGCGCTCATAGGTTCGTGATAGGGCCGATATATGCGTCCTGCCTCTGCCAAATAAGCGCACGACTATCAGACAGATGATAAGTTGCACAAAGCTCAAAAATGCGGCTTTTGGCAGGTTGAAATCAAATCTAAGGCTTGTGTAAATGCTTACCTCTAGGGTTGTCACGGCTGGCCCGCCGCCGAGCATGAGGACAAGTGAGAATGATGTCGCGCATAATAAGAAGACAAGCCCCATAATGCTTGGCAAAACAGCTCTTATTGCCGGCCAGTCGAGGATCCAAAAATATTGCCATGCAGAGAGGTGCAAGAGCGCCGCACTGCGCTTATTGGCGGCAGAGACAGCGTCTAGTGCGCTTAAGCAAACGCGCATCACAAGCGGGGCATTAAAAAACACATGCGCAAGGATAACAGACCAAAGGCCAAGCTTTTGCGGCAATAGAAAGGCGAGGGGCGTTTGCGCAATAAAACCAGATTGCCCCCATAATTTTAACAAACTAAGTGCCGCCACAGTGCTTGGCATGATCATGGCCGAAAAACAGGCGAGTAACAGGATATTGCGTCCCTTAAATTGGGCACGCCTGTGAAAGGCAAGCGCACCCAAACTGCCAATGAGGGTGGCAAAAAAAACAGATAATAAAGCTTGTTTGATCGTGATGAAAATCACATGCCTGATATAGCTATCAGATAATAATTGTGTAAAGAAATTTGACGTCACGCCTGTGTTAGCGAGCGTCCATAGGCATAAAAACCCAAGGCTGATAAGGGCAAACACCCCTGCGAGCCCTAACTGATAGCGGCTCTTTGATTGGTATAATCGCAGGTGAGGGGTGTTTGCCATAAAATGATTACTTCACGCTCGCCGCAAGCCATTCACTGACCCACGCATCTTTATTCGCGGCCACCTCACTGGCTGAGAATAAAAATGACGTTTCTGGCTGAATAAGGCCATCAAACCCGTCGGGCGTTGCTGATGCTTGTGTTGGATACATCCAATTTGTTGTTGGAATAATCCCTTGAAATTCAGGGCCTTGAATGAATTGGATAAACTGTTTTGCCAACGCTGGCTGTGGGGCATTCTTCAAGATAGCCGCCACTTCAATTTGCATATAGTGACCTTCTTCAAAGGAAGCGGCCGCGTAATTATCGGCACCTTCAGCAATCTGGTGATAGGCTGGTGATGTTGAATAAGACAGCGCCATATCAGCCTCGCCCTCAAGGAACAGCGAATAAGCGTCCCACCAGCCCTTAGTAACCGTCACAATTTTCGGGTTTAACGCTTCCCACATGGCACCGGCCTTATCGCCATAAACAGACTTCATCCACAACATCAAACCAAGGCCTGGTGTCGATGTTCTTGGATCTTGGATGGCGATCCGAATATCATTATCGCCATTGATAAGCGCCTCAAATGAAGCAGGTGGTGTGGCCATACGGTTCTTGTCATAGACAAAGGCGAAATAGCCCCAATCAAACGGCATAAACGTATCTGATGTATAATCTGTCGGCAGATTATCAGGTGCTAGGCTCGCGCCATGCGGCTGAAATAGGCCTGTTTTGGCGGCAATATCAGTTAGGTTCGTATCTAGACCCAAGACAATATCAGCCGGTGAATTCGCACCTTCAAGCTGGACACGGCCCAAAATACCAATTGAGCTATCAAGCGATACGAAATTTACATCACACCCGCATTGTGCTTCAAAGGCAGCTTCAATTTGCGGCCCCGGACCCCATTCAGAGGTGAAGCTTTCATAAGTGTAAATCGTTAATTGCGGCGTATCAGCATGAGACAGGCCGGGTAGGGTTAATAATAAGGCAGTAAGCGCGCCTTTGATAAAGTTCTTCATAAGATAGGCTCCATCCATAAGAGTAAAGATGGGCCACACATGCTTTGGAATAAGAGGCTTTGTGATGACATGTTGCATCTATCAAATAATGACTGGCGATAGATATAAGATGCCAAAATAACTCTTTCCTCCGCCAGTATGACCTGGTTCAGGTTCTATGGGTTTTATTCTCAGCCACAGCGCATTTGCGTCACGACTCCCCAAGAGTGCCAACATCATATAAAAAAACTGGCCATCCGTGAAGAGGGCCAGTTCTTT
>DBMZ01000122.1:0-5045 GCA_002299005.1 Alphaproteobacteria bacterium UBA685
GGTGACAGGCTGGCTTTTTGTCAGGGGGATGTCGCTGGTAAGGGGATTACGGCCTCCCTTATGATGGCGCGCTCTATCGCGTTATTCAGGCGCCTTGCGCGTGAGAATAAGGGTGCGAGCGAGATAGCGAATGCGATTAATAATGAATTCTTAGACGTGCGCTCTGATAAATTCGTGACTTTTGCCATTGGCTGGCTTGATTGTGATACAGGCGATGTTTTGTTTGTGAATTGTGGTCATGGCGCGGCGATTATTGTGCGCAATGATACAGAGGCGCTTGATACGATTGAATCGCAGACAGTCCCGCTCGGCCTTGTGCCCTATAGCGCGGATGAATTAACAGAACATGCTTTTAATGTAACAAACGCGCATTTGTTTTTAACAACCGATGGCATTACTGAGGCAGAGTTTAGAGGCAGGGAAGTAGGCTTAAGCGGTCTTGCAAGCCTGTCACGCCGCTTGCCTGGCACGTCTGCTGTCGAGAAGGTGCAGGGCATTATTGGCCTGTTTGAGCAAGGTAAATTATCAACGCATGATGATGCCACGATACTGGTCTTAACAAAGCCAGACGCAGTTGCTGGGGGGCAGGGCGCATGATTGATGCAGGTGAATTTTCCTTTGTTGCGCTAGCTGAGAGCCTGTCATCTGCGCGCGCTTGTGTGCGCGGTGTTTTGCAGGGGCATAATTACGCGGATAAAGAGCTGGATGTGAATATTGTTGTTGGTGAAATCCTGCAAAATATCATCCGCTATGGCTTTGATGGGGGCAGTGACAGCGGGTATTTTAAGATGCGCTTTTTGTTTGATGGCACAAATTTGCAGATTGAGATTACCGATAATGCGCCGCCATCAGATGCCTCACAATGGAATAATGAACATCGCAAGCCCGAAGAAGGGGGCCATGGTCTTACCTTGGTGAATGCGATAGCAGATTCAGTGTCTTTTGATATGCTCGATAAGGGCAATAGAGCGACATTGCGTTTTGCCTTTTGATGCGTTTAAAAGGTCACAAGTTTAAGTAGGTGATAAATGCGGTCTCGACGACTGAAATATCGGTTTGCGAATAGGGGGTATGCAGCATTGCGCTGGCCGTCTGGCCTCTCTATGATGCCGAGCCAATTATCACCTGAAATGGCGCAATTATCCCTCTATGAATGCTGTCTAATGGCTGGTCTGTCGGGCCCTGTTAAGGCGCGTCAAAAAACGGGCATATCGCATAGCGGGATAAAATCACTTGCCAAAAAGCAGGTCAAACTTATGCGCCTGAATGCCTATCATAATAGCGCCCATATTGGGCAAGTGATATTGGCTTGCGGCCTATTGGCAGATGCCGCGCAGATAAGCCAGATTGAGCGTGATATCCTGATTGTGGCGGCGCTTATTCATGATTACCGCCACCTTGGTGCAAAGCGCAATAAAACAGCCCTTTGGCAAGAGGCGCTTTCATGTGATGAAGCTTTGCCACGTTTGATAAGAGGCGGATGTGACAGCCGCCTGATCGCCCTATTCTATGAGATGGTGCTAGCAACAAGCCCGCTCGCAGATGAAGAGGCGCACTCTATCAAAGGCAATGATATCCTCTCATTATTGCTAGATGCAGACCTGTTTGCGTCTTTGTTCCTGCCAAAGGCATCGGTTGATAGGCTGACAGCCAATCTTAAATTTGAAGAGCGTCTATCAGTACCGCACGCACAGTTACGTGATGGTTTCTTGGCACAATGCGCTGAAAAGGGCCTTGCCTCACTTGCTGGCGGCATGCTTCATAAGAGGCTGAAACCTAGCATGACATATTTTGAGGCGCACTGATGGCACAGACATTATGTAAAGACTGCATCTATTGGGATATCATGCCGCAATCAGCGACCACAAAAGCCACCGAAGGGCGTTGTCGTCGCCATGCCCCAACACCTTCATCAGAAGATGCTGAAAAGGATATGGGCACAATTTGGCCGTCTACATTTGATGATGATTGGTGCGGTGAAGCCGTTGGGATACATCAGCTCGCCCAAGATCTAGAAGATATCTCTGTGGGCGAGCTGAACGATTTGCTAGATAAGGGCTAGGCGCGCTAGAGCGCGGCCGCAATATCCTTTTGAACAGCCTTTAGGGCCTTTGTCATTGCCTTCTCAAGAGCGATAACCGCGTCGCTATAATCTGTCCCTGATAGCGGTTCTGAGACATCATAGCGCTTGCTTGAAATAATTTGTCCGCGCTTATTCTTTAGCACCGCATCAAAGGCGAAATGAGCCGCTTGTGATGGGGTGAAATGAAACTTAGAGACGATGATTTTCAGTCTCAAATCTTCATTATCAACCGTATCATTCGTGCCAATCACCAAATCCTGACTAGCGGCAATAAGCGCATCTGTTATCGCTGTCTCAATCAGGCTGGACGGCGCCTCATGCCATAGATGGCCGCGCACATCCTGCAATTGAACAGGTGAGGTGGCTGTCTCAACAACAAGCGGTCTGGCTGATTGTATACCTTTAACCGAAACAGATTGCACCAATAGCACCTGCGATGAGCCATAGCTGGTCTCAGCGAGCTCTGGGCGCAAATCATAAAAGATATCAGCGTCTCTTGCCGGCGCAGATGAACAGGCCGCAAGCGCCATAAGAGATGCGCCAAGAAATGCGGTACGCCCGATGGACAAACGCTTTGTTTTGGCTGTTTGTTGGCCTGTCATATTGGTTAATGATTTCATGAATTTTTTACCTTTCACGCACCCTAAAAGAGCGTTAGTTCGAGCCCCTAATGATGATAGATGGGTCATCACGCAAGCGCGCGGTCATCTCTTCGACATTCAGTGCGGCATTTTCAAGATTTTGTAAGAACGCATCGATACGGTCTTCAGAAACATCTGATAGGTCTGCGGCATTTTCAGAGGCCACAATCACCGCCTCACTTGCGATCTCAAGGTTGTTGCGGATGATCTCAACATTATCAAGCAGCGTGACAATCTTGCCGCTCACATCACGCCCTGTCAGTTTTTCGACATTCTCAGCACTTGCGAGCGCTGTTTGCGTGATAGTCTCAAGTGTCGCCGCTGAACGGTCGATACGTGCCAAGGTTTGGCTGATATTCACAAGCCATTGTGTCGCCGCCACTTCAGAGGCATCATTGATAATCACACTGGCTTCATTCACATTGCCAGAGGCATCTGTCATATCATCAAGCATTTGTGCCACAGCTTGCTGTGTCTCTTGGCCAGCCATCTCTGCCACCGATTGAGAGGCTTGCTCTAGGTTGCTTGCGGTGCGGTTTGCGCTCTCGATAAGGGCAGGGACGCCCTCGCCAACGCTTGCCGATAAGCCGGTGATGCCGCTCAAAGCGTCTCTTGCTTCTTCATTCAGCAATTCATCAATTGTGGCAAGCAATGGGACAAGGCTGGTGCTGGCTATTTGGGCAAATTGGTCAGCCGTACGGCCAAGATCAGCCATCAAATTTGTTGCTGGACGAGAGGCAACTTGCGCACCGATGGGCAGGGGTTTTGCTCCGCCTGCGACAATCTGAATTGATTGCGCCGATAAAAGAGACAGCGCCGCGATTTCAGCATTACTATCAGACGGGATGGCCCATCCTTCTTGTACGCCAAAATTCACGCGAAATGTCATGCCCTTATCTGTGGCTTCTGGGATGATGTCATTGACGGTGCCAATAATATAGCCCTCATAAACCACAGAGGCGCCAGCACGAAGCCCGGCGACATTGTTAAAATAGCTGTAATAGCTATCTTGTTTATTCAATTGGCCCTTTACGACGAAAAACATCGCGATGATGGCAAATAGACCGCCAATCACAAACAGGCCTGCGGTAAAATCAGAAGATTTGATCTTCATGCGTTTGTCCCCTTTTTAATCTTCACCAAATAGGCGCTTTAGGTGCGCTTCTGGATCAAATTCTTCTTCTTCTGGCACACGGTTAATCAGGTTTTGAATGCGTTGGCTATCACTTGCTTTCAGCTCTTCAACCGTGCCGGTAAAAATAATATAGCCTCTATCAAGCACCACAATGCGGTCGGCAATCTTAAAGGCAGATTCAAGCTCGTGCGTTACCACAACAACAGACATGCCTAAGGTTTCTTTTAATTTGATGATAAGCTCGTCAAGTGCGGCCGCAATGACAGGGTCAAGGCCGGCAGACGGCTCATCCATAAAGGTTAGCCGCGGGTCTAGTGCGATGGCACGTGCCACAGCCGCACGCTTTAACATACCGCCCGATAGCTCAGACGGCAGCAGATCTTCTTTGCCAAGCAAGCCAACAAAATCAAGCTTCATCCGCACGATAAGATCAATCGTCTCTTCATCCAGATCTGTATGCTCAATCATCGGCAAAGCGACGTTCTGTGCGACCGTCAAAGATGACAGCATCGCGCCTGACTGAAAGGCAACGCCAATCCCTTTGAGAAGCTTTAGGCGTTCAAACTCATTGACCTGATAAAGAGATTGACCAAATAGCTCTACATCACCCTTCATAGGCTCTTTGAGGCCAATGAGGTGGCGCAAGAAAGTTGATTTGCCTGAGCCGGAACCGCCCATAATCACAACAATTTCACCAGCGTCAATCGCCATTGAGCAATCATGAATAACCGCTTGGCCATTATAGCCGCCTTGCAGGTTTTTCACCGTAATAGGCGGGGCTTGTCTGTTTTGCGCTTGATTTGACATGATTATCTGACCTCCTCTGCGCCTAAGCCACAAGTGCGAAAATCGCATCAGCGGCAATAATCGCCGCGATACATGTGACCACAGATGAGGTGGTTGCTTTGCCCAACACATCCGCACCGCCAGATACCCCCATCCCAATGGAAATACCAACAGCGCCAATTAAGATGGCGAATATAAGTGATTTGCTAAAGCTGTGATAAAGGTCGGTCAGGGTGACAACAGACAAGATATCTGCCCAATAAGCTTGCGGGCCTATGCCCAAGGTTGCATCAATATAAAGGCCAGCGGCACCAAAGGCGGCAAGATTGGCAATGGCAACCAAAATAGGCAGGCTGATAGCCAGGCCAAGAAGCGAGGGGGCGACCACAAAGCGGGTCGG
>DBMZ01000122.1:5315-7679 GCA_002299005.1 Alphaproteobacteria bacterium UBA685
ACTTGTGTTTCAGCGCCAAAAACGCGCAATGAGTAAATGCCTTGAATCGCAAGCATGACGCCAATCATCGCAGACATTAAGATGACAACCGGCAAAGCTTGGACGCCCGCAATATTAATTTCTGAGATAAGGTGGCGCAAACGCATTGGTTGCGCGCGCGATCTGCCAAAGATGACGATGCTCACCGCACCGATTAAAGTCTTTGCGGCAAACCCAATGCCAGCGATGCCGCGATTTAATTTCGCGCCCGTCTGTTCAATGAAGGCGATAAGGTCGTTGCGCTGCATTTATTTCACTCTCACTTGGACCAATGGCGCAACATAGCCATGGTGCCACACTTATATCGTTACTTGCATAATAATAGACGCAAAGGACGCAATCTGGCTTTAAATTATACAAAAGCTTGGTAAGTGTCACCCCCTCTTTAAGAATGTGTAGTCTTTAGGCGGATTGCACTATATAATCTCGGGAATAGGTGGCGCCCTATGAAACATGGCTTATCAAAAGCCGTCTCATAGCGCATCATTGGCTAGAACGTTTGGGAGGACGGTCTTTTGCAAATTGGTGGACAAGGCATTTTTCTAGCCAATATGAAGGGCGGTGTTGGTAAATCAACATTAACGGCCTTTCTGACAGATTATTTTAAGTCAAATCACGCAGATACAAAGGTGTGTTTACTCGACGCTGATCCGCAAGGCTCTGCCGTTGAACTGCTTGGCAGCTCAACATCGGTTGATTTAGTCCGTCATATTCCTATTGGTGACAGGTATGATGGGGTAAATGCGGTGACGCTTGATGGCGTTTATCGGCGGCTTATCTCTGATGATAACACCTTGACTATGGTGGATACAGCCGGCGGGGCACTGGGCAATATCTGGCAACTTGTGATGTTGAGTAAATGCGTGCTTGTCCCGACATCTTTATCATGGGCTGATTTGCGGCCGACGATTGATTTTGTGACTGAATTAAATGAACGCAAAGAGGCGAATAATGTTGCCACGCCTCATGTGATCGTTGTGCCAAACCGTATTTCACCGCAACAGCGCAATCTGAGTGTGCTGAGTGAGGCGATTGGCGATATGAATATCGTGCTCGCACCGCCTGTATCAGATTTATCGATTGTGCGCTCGCAAGCGGTGGATTTTACCGGCATGAAGGGCGTTGAGGGCACAAGGTTTCATGATGAGCTATCAAGGCTTGGTGATTTCATCGTGAATTATGTGCTCTCTGGCAAGCTAGATGAGTATTATAGCTAGCGAGGCGCCTGTCTGATGGTCTATGCGCCGTCTAAGTTGAGCGAAGCATCCCATTGGCCACCCATTTATGGAAATGATGTGTCGGCGTATCCATGATACTAGAGAATTTGCCGCCATCATAAAGCGGTGCATGGCGCCCTGATTGCATGCCTTCGACGACTTCAATATCTTCTTCAAAGATTTTTTTCCACATCGCTGTATTAACGGCCCGCATATCGGCATAGGCCTCATGCGCCGCATCTTCTGCCGCATAATAAAGCTCAATGCGCTCAATTGTGCGCGATGGGCCTGCCGGCGTTAGGATAATCGCATAAGCATGGTCATGATGAACGCCTAGCAAGACATTCGGGAAAAACGCGCAATATTCAGCGCCCTTATCCCATTTGGCTGAGAGATTGGCAAAAGACGGGAATTGCCTGCCATCATCAGCAATCTGCGGGTCATAGACGTCCGACCCTTGGCCAGCATAGCCATCATGGTCAATAATATTGTAGTGATCTTGTAGCCGAGAATAGGAATTCAAATCGGGATGAATAGAGGGCAGGTGATAGGCCTCACAGAAATTCTCAACGCCTAATTTCCAATTGCAGGCAAGGTCTAGGGTAAAGCTGCTATCATCGCCGCCTGTATAGATTGGCTGTTCAAACTCTGCCCACCGTGCCATCAAATCGCCGGCATAAACCTCAAATTCAGGCGCCTTGTCATTCAATGTCACATAGACAACATCACGCCATAGAAAAGAGCGCACCTTATTCAAAGGAAGCTCATCACAGGGGACTGATTCATGCTGGTGAATATCAGGGCCGCCAGCATGCGGGGTTGCGCGCAATTGGCCATCTAAATCATAGGCCCACGCATGATAAGGGCAGGTGATAGGGCCCTTGAGGCGCTTTTTCTCTTGGACAAGCTTCATCCCTCTATGGCGGCACACATTTTGAAAGACATTCACCGCACCATCACGGTTGCGCGTTATCAAAAAAGGGATATCCATGAAATCAATCGGCATAACACAACCCGGCTGAGGCACATCCTTGCCAAAGCCGATGGCAAACCAATTATCTGCGAATAGGGCCTGTTTTTCTGACCTGAAATACTCATCATCAATATA
>DBMZ01000122.1:7921-16974 GCA_002299005.1 Alphaproteobacteria bacterium UBA685
CAGAATTGATATTGCTTCATTATTGATATTGCTTAATTTCGGGATAAATCTATCGTGAAAGGGTGTCTAGCGCATTTGCGTCTTGCGCGTCGCATTAGCGTCAAACGCTTGTTGATTCCCTTAAATGTTCTGAAAATGATGGTGAAATATGGCCGATTTTGTTACGACACATGCTGAATTAGGGGATGATTTTTTTGTGCCAGTCGCCCCTGCCGCTATCCCGAAAGCCATTTTGCGCTATCGCAATCAAGGTGCCGCCAAAACGGTTGGGCTTGAGGCGCTCTCAGATGAGGCATGGTGCCAGCATTTTGGTCATTTCAAACCATTTGATGAGAGTTTTCAAAAGCCGCTTGCCTTGGCCTATCACGGGCATCAATTCGGTCACTATAACCCTGATATCGGGGATGGGCGCGGGTTTCTATTTGCCCAATTGCACGAAAAAGACACAGGCCGCCTGTTGGATTTAGGCACCAAGGGAAGCGGGCAAACCCCTTTTTCACGCCAAGGTGATGGCTGTTTGACGCTCAAAGGCGCGGTTCGTGAAATCTTGGCAACTGAAATGCTCTGTGCTTTGGGCGTGAATAGCTCGCAAACCTTCTCTGTGATTGAGACAGGGCGTGCGCTTGAACGCCATGATGAGCCATCGCCCACAAGGTCAGCTGTGATGGTGCGCCTATCGCATAGCCATATCCGCATTGGCAGTTTCCAGCGTCACCTCTATCTTAAAAATCCCGCCGCGAATGAGCGTCTTGCGCGCTATGTTGTGCGTCATTATTACCCAGAAATTGACCCAGAAGCGCCTATCGAGACGCTTATTCCCGCGCTTTTATTAGCTTTGGCCAAACGGGTGGCGCGTATGGCAGGTGGCTGGATGGCCGCTGGTTTCGTGCATGGGGTGCTGAATACCGATAATTTCAATATCACAGGCGAATCATTTGATTATGGCCCATGGCGCTTTTTGCCACATTTAGACCCCAACTTCACCGCCGCCTATTTTGACAATCAAGGCCGCTATGCCTATGGCAGGCAACCTGATGCTGCCCTATGGGCGCTGTGCCGCTTTGCTGATTGCTTTGTCGAGCAGATTGGCAAGGAAGCGCTTGAAAGCGCCTTGCACCCGTTTTTTGCCGATATGGAAGAGGCGATGGTGGCCGTGATGATGCGCCGTCTTGGCCTTAAGGGGGATAAGGGCGTGCCGATGATGAATGCGCTATTAAAAGCGGCGCGTGAGACACAATGCGGGTTTGATGAGATGTTCTTTGACCTCTATGGCGGCGTGGTGCCAGATAAGCCGCTTTATCAGACTGCCGCCTTTGCCCCTTATTTTGCGGTGCTTGACGACATGCGCGGGGATGATCATTTGCCGCGCGACCACGCCTATTTTGAGGCAGGCAAGGCCGCGAGCCTTGTGATTGATGAGGTGGAAGCGCTATGGGCGCCGATAGCCGCAGAGGATGATTGGTCAGCATTTGACGCTAAATTGGCGCATATCCGCCAATATGGTGATGCCTTGGCACGCTATGAGGGGGTGCGCTATGGGGGCGCGCGCTATGAGGGGTAAATATGAGGCTTAAATATCTTCCGCATTCAGGCCGCGATTCATAACGGTGCGCATCACAAAATTTGATTCCATGCGCAAGACATGCGGCAAGGATGATAAGAGCTCTGAGTGAATTCTGCCAAAATCGCCCACTGACTGGGCGGCAACGCGCAACAAATAGTCATTCTCACCAGCGACCAAGAAGCACGCCAAAACTTGCGGTATCGCTTGCACCGCTTGCTCAAACTCCGCCATCATCTCGGCTGATTGCCCATGCAACGTAATATGGACAAGCACCACAACTGTGTGCCCCAATTTCTCAAGGCTCAAATCAGCGTGATAGCCTTGAATAACCGCAGATTTTTCAAGCAAAGAGACACGGCGCAGGCAGGCAGATGGTGATAATCCGACCTCTTGCGCAAGCTCGATATTGGAAATACGGGCATTGTCTTGCAACGCTGATAGTATCATGCGGTCGATTCTGTCCATATTACCCTCTTTTATCGATTACAATTCTTATATTATTACTAATACTATTACAAAGTGCGAAAATAATCTAATTTATTAGAATAATATTTGATAAAATTTTTATTTTATCTGCACAAAGCACAGAAATTCTGTCGGTCTCTTATTATAGTGTTTTCATTATCACCCGTCTTATGGCGGGGTCTATGAAAATGAAACATCTCACCACCGCATGCTGAAAAAATAGGCTGTAGGCGGTTTTAAACAAGGGGTTAGTGTTATGATCATTGGTGTTCCTAAAGAAATCAAAGTCAAAGAATCACGTGTCGGTCTTGTGCCATCTTCGGTCTCCGAATTGGTGCGTCGCGGCCATGAGGTGATTGTCGAAACAAAAGCAGGGCAGGGCATTGGCGCATCGGACGCTGATTATGAAGCCGCTGGTGCCAAGATTATGCCAGATGCGCAATCTGTCTTTGCCGGCGCAAAAATGATTGTGAAGGTGAAAGAGCCTCAGCCATCTGAATGGGTTCAGCTAACACAAGATCATATTCTTTTCACATATCTGCACCTAGCCGCCGATGCGGCGCAAACACGCGGGCTGATGGAGTCTGGCTGTACAGCGATTGCCTATGAGACAATCACAGATGCCGCTGGTGGCCTGCCTCTATTGGCACCGATGTCAGAGGTTGCCGGCCGCCTGTCAGCCATTGAAGGCGCCGCACATCTGAAGGCAAATGCGGGTGGCCGCGGTGTGCTTATCTCTGGCGTCCCTGGCACTGAGCCTGCAAGCGTCGTGATTATTGGTGGCGGCGTTGTTGGTGTGAATGCCGCAAAGATGGCTGTTGGTATGGGCGCAAAGGTAACGATTCTTGATATGTCTTTGCCGCGTCTGCGCTATTTGTCAGATATTTTTGGCGCGTCTGTCACAACACGCTATTCAAGCGCGTCTGTGCTTGAAGAGGCAGTTTGTAATGCCGATATGGTCGTGGGTGCGGTGCTTGTACCTGGTGCGTCTGCGCCGCGTCTTGTCACAAAAGAGATGCTCTCAAAGATGAAGCCTGGCTCTGTGCTTGTAGATGTGGCGATTGACCAAGGGGGCTGTTTCGAGACCTCAAAGGCAACCACCCATGATGAGCCAACCTATGTTGTTGATGGCATTGTGCATTATTGTGTCGCCAATATGCCGGGCGCCGTGCCGCGTACATCATCTGAAGCGCTAAATAACGCCACTTTGCCCTTTACAATCGCTTTGGCTGATAAGGGTGTTGCGGCGCTGGATGATAATCCGCACCTTGCCAATGGCCTCAATGTCTCTGGCGGTAAGATTCGCTATCAGGCGGTTATTGACGCGCTTGGTGAGAACCCGTCTGCCTAAAGCAAAAAGCGGCTTATCGCACGCTATTATGCCTATTTATGGGGGCGTCAAACGAGGTTTGACGCTCACTTTTTTGTAAATTCACTTTTTTGCGTATTTTCTTAATAAAAAACACTTGACCATTGAGAGCAGATGTTGAATAACACCATCACCAAAGTGCCTAAGGGCGTGGCGGTAACACAGGTCGTGGGGCCATAGCTCAGCTGGGAGAGCGCGTGCTTTGCAAGCATGAGGTCGTCGGTTCGATCCCGTCTGGCTCCACCAACCTGCTTTTGAAGGTGACTTCAAAACAACCTAATCATAAGTAAGAGCAGGAGCTCGGCATGGCCGTTCCAAAGAGTAAAATTTCTAAGTCGAAGCGCAACCAGCGCCGCGCCCATGATAGCCTTCGCAGCGATGCCTACATCGAAGATAAAGATTCAGGTGAACTACGTCGTCCGCACCATATCGACCTTAAGTCTGGTATGTATAAAGGCCGTCAAGTGTTGAAAGTAAAAGACACTATCTAATCTGCGCCCCCAAATCGTGTGTGGCGCACACCATAAAACAGACAAGCGTGGAGGGGTTTCCTTTGCGCTTTTTGTTTTTTAAGCGGGTATTGCCCCGCCATTTTGTAAGGATTGCTGGTTATGAGCGATGATGCTTTTGACTTTACGACTGTAACGAAATCACCGCTTTACTGCATTGGTGATATCGTGCGCCATAAGCATTTCCCCTTTCGCGGTGTAATCGTCGATGTAGACCCTGAATTTGATAATACTGATGAATGGTATGAATCAATTCCAGAAGATGTCCGTCCCGAAAAAGAGCAACCTTTTTATCATTTGCTCGCTGAAAATTCAGATAGCTATTATACCGCCTATGTTAGTCAGCAGAATTTGGCGTTAGATTCAGAAAATGGCCCTGTCAGCCATCCTGATGTTGAAGAGGTGTTTGAGAGCCTTGCTGATGAGCGTTATCGCCTCCGCAAGGAAGCTTTTAACTAGGCTTATTTAATCACTATTTTATCATAAAAGGGGTTGAATTTTTTCAGCCCCTGCTTATGTTACAGTCATACTAGACTAAATTAGTCTGCTATTGATAATCATTCGCAAAAACAAGCGCGCAAAATAGTGCGTAAGCCGCAGGGTAAAAGACACGCAATGCTACGTCTCAATCGTATGACAGATTATGCTATTGTGCTGCTTGCATCATTGGCAAGGCGCCAAGGTGAGGTGGTATCTAGCGCGTCGCTTGCGAGCCATACCCAGCTTAACCAGACGACGATTGCGAAATTGGCAAAGGCGCTGGTCAAGGCGGGGGTTATCACAGCAGAACGCGGCGCACATGGTGGCTATTGTCTGGCACGTCCAGCAATGGCGATTAATGCCGCAGAGGTAATAGAAGCAATTGAGGGGCCGATTGCTCTTACGGCGTGTGTTGATGGGGTGGAAGACCCTTGTGAGACGCGTCACGGCTGTTTTATGTCAGGTCATTGGAATGAGGTTAACCAATCTATCAGAGAGGCCTTAGAGAAGGTCACGCTTGATAAGCTGTTTAACCCTGAGACGATGTTTCCAGATGCAAATGCCAGCTTAAATGTAAAACCACAACCTTGATGCAACATAAATTGTATCGCAAAAAATGAGTTGATTTCATGGGTGCTACCGAAGAAACAATTGCAGCAGTTGAAGAAGCCACGGGCCAGTATAAATACGGCTTTGTGACTGATGTCGAAACAGAAAAAGCCCCAAAGGGCCTGAATGAAGACATTATCCGCTTTATTTCAGCTAAGAAGAATGAGCCTGAATGGATGCTAGAATGGCGCCTGAAGGCCTATGCAAAATGGCTGACAATGGAATCGCCTGATTGGGCAAAGCTGGATATTCCTGAGATTGATTATCAGGATATTTATTATTACGCCGCGCCAAAATCAGCCGAAGGGCCAAAATCGCTTGATGAGGTCGACCCTGAGCTATTGGCGACTTATGAGAAGCTTGGCATCCCGCTAAATGAGCAAAAGATGCTGGCAGGTGTGGCTGTGGATGCGGTGTTTGATTCTGTCTCAGTGGCAACAACCTTCCGTGAAGAGCTGGCCAAATCAGGCGTTATCTTCTGCCCAATCTCAGAGGCGGTTCACTCGCACCCTGAGCTTGTGAAAAAATATATCGGTTCGGTTGTGCCTGTGGCGGATAATTATTTCTCAGCCCTGAATTCAGCCGTGTTCACAGATGGCTCTTTTGTCTATATCCCAAAGGGCGTGCGCTGTCCGATGGAGCTATCAACCTACTTCCGTATTAATGAGAAAAATACAGGTCAGTTTGAACGCACATTGATCATCGCTGAAGATGCGTCTTACGTCTCTTATCTTGAGGGCTGTACAGCGCCGCAAAGAGATGAAAATCAGCTCCATGCGGCGGTTGTTGAACTGGTGGCGATGGAAGATGCGGAAATCAAATATTCAACGGTGCAAAACTGGTACCCAGGTGATGCAGATGGTAAGGGCGGAATTTATAATTTCGTGACCAAAAGAGGCGCTTGCCGTGGTGACCGCTCAAAGATTGCTTGGACACAGGTCGAAACAGGCTCTGCTGTCACATGGAAATACCCGTCATGCATTTTGCAAGGCAAGGATTCAGTTGGTGAGTTCTATTCAGTGGCTGTGACAAACGGTGCCCAGCAAGCTGATACAGGCACAAAGATGATCCACCTTGGTGAGGGGAGCCGCTCAACCATTATCTCGAAAGGTATCTCGGCTGGTAAGTCGAACAACACCTATCGCGGTTTGGTACAGGTGATGCCAAAAGCTGAGAATGCGCGTAATTTTACGCAATGTGACTCATTGCTTGTTGGCGATAAATGCGGCGCGCATACGGTGCCTTATATCGTCTCACGCAACCCGTCTGGCAAAATTGAGCATGAGGCTACAACCTCACGCATTTCAGAAGATCAGATGTTTTATTGTCGCCAACGCGGCCTTGATGAAGAAGAGACTGTGTCTTTGATCGTTAATGGTTTCTGCCGCGAGGTGATGAAAGAATTACCAATGGAATTTGCTGTTGAAGCACAAAAACTAATCGGAATCAGCCTTGAAGGCTCAGTAGGATAAGAGTGTCCCATCATGAATTTATTAGAAATTAAAAACCTTAAAGCGAAAATCGGTGATAAAGAAATCTTGCATGGCATTGATTTGACGATTAACCGCGGTGAAGTGCATGCCATTATGGGCCCGAACGGCTCTGGCAAAAGCACGCTATCTTATGTGCTATCAGGGCGTGATGGCTATGAGGTCACAGACGGTGAGATCTTGCTGGATGGCGAATCTGTGCTTGATATGGAAGCTGATGAGCGCGCGCGAGCTGGTATGTTTTTGGCGTTCCAATATCCTGTTGAATTGCCAGGTGTTGGCGGCATGAGCTTTTTGCGTGCGGCGGTGAATGCCCGCTTGCGTGAAAAGGGTGAAGATGAAGTTGATCAGCTGGCGTTTGTTAAGATGGTCCGCGCCAAAGCCAAAGCGCTTGGTGTTGATGATGAGATGCTAAAGCGTGCGGTGAATGTGGGCTTTTCAGGCGGTGAGAAAAAACGCTATGAAATCCTGCAAATGGCCTTGCTAGAGCCAACAATGGCGGTGCTTGATGAGACTGATTCAGGCCTTGATGTGGATGCGCTTCGTATCGTCTCTGAGGGCGTGAATGCGTTGCGCGGTGAGGCGCGTGGCATGCTGGTTATCACGCATTATCAGCGCCTACTATCACATATTGTGCCTGATTATGTGCATATTCTTGCTGGTGGTCGTATCATCAAATCTGGTGATAAGGATTTGGCATTAGAAGTTGAAAATAATGGCTATGCGGGGCTTATCGATGCAGCCTAATTTGTTACGTGAAAATGCCGCTTTATGTTTGCAAGCAAAGCAAGAATTTGCGGCAAATGGTCTGCCTGCGGCCAAGAATGAGGCATGGATTTACACAAGATTGCAAGCACTGACCCTCAACCCTGCCAATGCGGGTGAGGAAGCGCAAGCCGATGAGGCTGGCGTGCTGTCATTCTCAGCTGGCTGGTTGCAAACAGGTGGTGATAATTTGCCAGCTTCTGTGACGCTCACAGAGATGGGTGATGATGCGATTTTAGGTGAGTTTGCGGCGCATTTGCCAGAAGATCACTTCCTAGGCTCGCTATCTTTGGGTCATGCTACAGGCGCTTATCTTATTGAAATTGCGGCAAATGCGGCGATTGAGACACCTTTGCAGCTGGTCTTTGAAGGGGGTGAGGAAGGGCAATCCTCGCATCCTTTGATTTTCATCAAATGCGGCGCAGGGGCATCGTGCCAATTGGCAGAGATTCACTCTGGCACAACCAGCCTATCAGCGCCTGTGATGGTGATTGATGCGGGCGCAGGTGCCAAGATTGACCATGTCAAATTGCAAGCCGAAGATAGCCAAGCAAGCCATCTGGCATTAACTGTCTTTGCGGTGGCCCAAACGGCGGATATCAATTCGTTCACAGCCGCCATCGGGGCCAAGCTTGGCCGTCATGAGACACATGCGCATTTGAATGGTGAGCATATTGAGATGGCCTTGTCGTCTTTATATCTTGGCCGTGCTGAACAGCATCAGGATATCACCACCAGAATGTTGCACCATATGCCAAATTGTACCTCTAATCAGGTCATTCGCGGCGTGCTAGATGATAGTGCCAAGGGTGTCTTCCAAGGCAAGGTGTTGGTCGCACGTGATGCGCAAAAAACAGATGGCCAGCAGATGAGCCGTGCCTTGCTATTGTCACGCAAAGCAGAAGCAGATGCCAAGCCTGAGCTAGAAATCTATGCTGATGATGTTGTGTGCTCGCATGGGGCCACGGTGGGTGAGCTTGATGAGACGCATCTGTTTTATATGATGAGCCGTGGTATTTCTGAAGATGATGCCAAGAATATGCTTATCCAAGCCTTCTTGATTGATGCGCTAGAGCAGGTGCGTCATGAGGCTTTGGCAGATATTCTATCACATGCGGTTCATGATTGGATGGCAGAGGGGCTCTAATGGTTGATTTTGCGGCGTTAAAAGATGATTTCCCCATCCTAAAGCAAGAGGTCAATGGTAAGCCTCTATGCTATCTGGATTCTGCGGCTTCTTCACAAAAGCCGCAGCAAGTCATTGATGCGTTGCAAAAGGCCTATGCGGAAACCTATGCCAATGTGCATCGCGGCTTGCACCATCTCTCAGAAGCGTCAACCGACGCCTATGAGGCGGTGCGCCAAAAGGTGGCGGGGCTGATCAATGCGCCGTCACATGAGGAGGTGATTTTCACCTCTGGCGCCACGATGAGCTTGAACCTTATCGCAAGCTGTTGGGGTGGTGAAAACCTTGGGCCGGATGATGAGATCCTCATCACAATTGCCGAGCATCATGCAAATATCGTGCCATGGCAGATGATATCACAGCGCACCGGTGCCAAGATTGTCGCCGCACCACTTGGTGAGGATGGCTCATTTGATAAAGCCGTGTTTGAAGCTTTGGTAACAGAGCGCACAAAAGTCATCTCTATTCCGCATGTATCAAATGTTTTGGGCACTGTCTTTCCTTTGAAAGATATCGCCGCGATGGCGTGGTCCGTGGGCGCGCTACTTGTGGTTGATGGCTGTCAGGGGGTTGTTTATATGCCTGTTGATGTGCAAGAGATTGACTGTGATTTCTA
>DBMZ01000066.1:0-1746 GCA_002299005.1 Alphaproteobacteria bacterium UBA685
GAGGCGGCTTTTTTGCGTTTTTCGAAGTGCGCATTACTTCGGAAGGTCTTAAAATCACGAAATTCGACATCGGATTCTATAATAAGCCCGCCATTACGGTGAATCTGCATGAAAATACAGAGGATGATACCCGTCCAAACCTAAGCGATGTCACAATTCTCAATCAAAGCACGAAAAGCATCAGCCTAGTTGAGTTTCAAAAGCTATTTGGCGGCGATGATTTGCTGCCCCTCATCACAATGGATGATTTGCCATCTAATTTTGCCTTTCTCTAAAACTGCTTGTGAAGCTGTGCTGGCGCAGAACGGGCGCCCATTGCCTTTTGCGGCTAATCTATTCTATGGTTTTTGGGTGGGTCGATGATTTTTGGCGGGCCAACATGGCATAGATGATGATGATGATGATGAGGGTGTGATGGGGAAGCTGACTGGCAGAGTGGCCATTATAACAGGCGGCGCCAAGGGTATCGGGTGCGCGATGGTAAAGCGCTACGTTGAAGAGGGCGCGTCTGTTGTTATTGCTGATATTGATGATGAAGCGGCACACGCGCTGGCAGGCCAGCTTGGCGAACATGCGCATAGTGTCCACCTAGATGTCACAGACCAAGCATCGATTGAGGCGATGATAAAACAGACGCATGCGCAATTTGGGCCGCCCTCAATCTTGGTTAATAATGCCGCCATCTTCACGCTTGCCCCCATTACAGAGATTACCAAGGCACAATATGAGGCGGTCTTTGCGGTGAATGTGCAAGGGCTGTTATTCACGATGCAGGCTGTGGCGAATGATATGATCGCCCATAATGTCAAAGGCGCCATCATCAATATGGCCTCGCAAGCAGGCAGGCGCGGGGAGCCGTTAGTCGGCGCCTATTGTGCCTCAAAGGCGGCGGTCATTAGCCTGACACAATCAGCAGGGCTAGGCCTTATTGGTCATGGCATCAATGTGAATGCCATCTCACCAGGTGTGGTGGATACCGATATGTGGGACGAGGTTGATAGCCTGTTTGCAAAATATGAGGGGCTAGCGCCGGGCGAGAAAAAGGCGCGTGTTGGCAAGGCTGTGCCGTATGGCCGCATGGGCAAGCCTGAGGATTTGGTCGGGGCGGCTGTGTTCCTAGCAAGTGACGATTCGCGCTATATTGTGGCGCAGACTTTGAATGTCGATGGTGGTAATTGGATGAGTTAATGCTTATGAATACAAAAAAACCCTTTTTATGAGTAAAAAGTATCAGGCATCACTGATTCGTGCCTTTATTATCAACAGATCCATCAAGATAGGTGGTGGATGTGCATATCAATATAGTGCGGTTTCAGCGTAAGTCTCTGTCGTTATTTCACTTGTTTTTATGGTATTATTACAAAATATCGATAAAAAAGAGCGGTTTAGGATAGAGTTATGGTTAAAACCAATATTATTCAGCGAACATTCCACTTCGTAAAACAACCCCATTTCACGCGTTTATTTAATCAAAATAGTATGAATCACTAGCAAATTCGTATTAGCGGGCTTTACATTTTTGCATCTATCATCCCATCATCTAAAGTGATTTCATGGGAGGTAGATTATGAAGTCTTTACGTAACGCAGCATTGGGTATGGCATTTGTCATGTCAGGTGCAACAGTCGCGTCAGCAGCAGATCTGACAATTGCGATTGTAAATAACGGTCATATGATCAACATGCAGAAGGTAGCTGAAGCTTACACTGCAGAAACAGGCGTAGGCCTAAACTGGGTGTCTCTAGA
>DBMZ01000066.1:1990-7000 GCA_002299005.1 Alphaproteobacteria bacterium UBA685
GCACCAATCTGGGGCGCAGCTGGCTGGATTGAGCCACTAAACTTCGGTGCAGCATATGACGTTGACGATATGCTTCCAGCAATGCGCAACGGTTTGTCACATGATGGCACACTATACGCAGCACCATTCTATGGTGAGTCATCAATGGTTATGTACCGTAAGGACCTAACTGATGCAGCTGGCGTAACAATCAATGATAATGATTCATGGTCACGCGTGAAGGCAGCAGCTGCTGCTATCCACGATCCAGCCAACGACGTTTATGGCGCATGTTTGCGTGGTAAGCCGGGCTGGGGTGATAACATGGCGTTTATCACAACAGTTGTTAACTCATTCGGTGGTGCTTGGTTCGATGCAGATATGCGTCCAACAATTGACTCAGTTCAGTGGCACGATGCGATTAACTTCTACGTAGACCTATTGGGTAACTATGGCCCTCCAGGTTCAGAAGGTAACTCATTCAACGAAATCCTTGCTCTTTACAACGAAGGCAAGTGTGGCATGTGGATTGACGCAACAATCGCAGCTTCTTTCCTAGAAGTTGATGGTGTTGCATACGCACAGTCACCAAACGCTGGTAACGCTGTAGGCGCAAACTGGTTGTGGGCATGGGCAATGGCCGTTCCTGCAGGTTCACCAAATGCTGAAGAAGCTAAGAAGTTCATCGAATGGGCAACTTCAAAAGCTTATATCAAAGCAGTCGCTGATCACCCAGATTTCGGTTGGGCATCTGTTCCAACAGGCACACGTGCTTCAACATATGCATACCCTGAGTTCCAGGCAGTTGCAGGTTTCGCAGCAGCTGAAATGGCAGCAATTGAATCAGCCGCTCCAGCAGCGACTGCAATCAAGCCATATGTTGGTGTCCAGTTCGCAGCTATTCCAGAATTCCCAGAAGTGGGTTCTGCTGTAGCACAAGAAATGGCAGCAGCTCTTTCAGGTGCAAAGTCAGTTGAAGCAGCTCTTGCAGCTTCACAAGCGGCAGCTGAAGCAATCATGTCTGAGGCAGGTTATTTTTAAATCACCCTCCTAAGATGGAAGGCCCAACATTATGTGTTGGGCCTTTTCTTTAAAAGATTTGAGGTCGCAGTTTTACTTGCGCCTCCCTTAAAAAAATTAACTTTACTTTATTAATTTAATTTTAAACAAGGGGCTGTGCCTCTTGTCGGGTCGGGATTAATTGACGATGTTCAGCAAGTTATTGACACGGTCTCTTCAGGCACCTGCCGTTCTGCTTTTGTTAGTATGGATGCTTGTACCACTAGGGATGACACTATATTTTTCATTCATCAGATATGTGTTGAATAGCCTTCGCAAGCCAGAATGGACAGTGCCTCAATTGTCTAACTGGCGCGGGTTCGGCAACTATGAATATGTGCTTTATAAATCAAAGGATTTTTGGTTTGCGGTTCAAAACAGCCTGTTCATTGTTGGCTCTATCCTTGTGATTACGGTTCTGCTTGGTCTGGCGATCGCTGTCCTTGTGAACCGCTCATTCCCGGGCAGAGGCATTGTGCGTGTTCTTCTTATCTCGCCTTTCTTTGTGATGCCGGCGGTTAACGCGGTTCTGTGGATTAATATGATCCTAGACCCTGTGCTTGGCTTGAATGGTTTGGCAGTTGAAGGCATTAACCACCTTGTGGCGGGTCTAAAAGACTTCCCATTGCTGGGGCATTTCTTCTCTCTATGGCCTGAATTAGAGCCTGTCTCATTCAGAGCGACGCAGACATCTGCCTATGCGGTTATCATGATGGTCTCATGGCAGTGGACGCCATTTGCTGTGCTTATCTTCATGACATCACTTCAGTCAGAAGACCAACAGCAAAAAGAAGCCGCTGTCCTTGATGGCGCGTCTGCTTGGACACAATTTTTATATTTAACAGTACCGCACCTAGCGCGTCCGATTGCCATTGTTGTGATGATTCAATCTATCTTCCATCTGTCACTTTACGCAGAGATTGAGATTGTCAGCCGCGGTAATGGTAATAAAAACTTGCCTTATTTGATTGGTGAATTTGCCTCCAATAACATTGGTGCGGCAAGTGCGACGGGTATCTTTGCGGTTATCTTGGCTAACATTGTTGCTATTTTCTTGCTGCGTATGATCGGCAAGAACTTGGTGGATTAGGGGAATACATCATGGTTGTAAGCGGTAATTCATCAACGTTTCAAAGGGTTTTGTGGCCAACAATTGCGTGGCTGGTCGGGCTTTTGTTCTTCTTTCCTATCTTCTGGATGGTGTTCACAAGCTTTAAGACAGATGCCGATGCGGTGAAACCTGAATTTCTATTTTTCTTCACGCCAACGCTCGAAAACTATACCAACATGACGGAGAATTATGATTATTGGCGCTTTGCCATTAACTCTGTCATTACTGCCAGCTTCGCGACGCTTTTCGCGCTTGTTGTGGGTGTGCCTTGTGCCTATGCGATGGCCTTTAACCCGACAAAGCGCACAAAAGACGTGCTTGTATGGATGCTCTCTACAAAGATGCTTCCTGCGGCGGCTGTGCTTTACCCGATGACGTTCTTAACAAAGAACTTCCTCGATATTTTTGACACGCACTTCTTGGTTATTCTTGTCTTGTGCCTTATCAATCTGCCGATTGTTATCTGGATGCTCTTTACTTACTTTAAAGAGATTCCCAAAGAGATCATCGAAGCCTCAAAAATGGATGGCGTCACAATTTGGGGCGAGATTAAGGACATCCTATTGCCATTGGCATGGGGCGGCTTGGCCTCTACAGCGTTGCTATGCTTTATCTTCTGCTGGAACGAAGCATATTGGACAGTGCGCCTGACAACCACCGAAGCTGCGACCTTATCAAAGCTTATCGAAGGTAACCGTGCGCCAGAAGGCTTGTTCTTTGGCCGTCTATCAGCTGTCTCGACAGCGGCGGTTGGCCCGATTGTTGTGCTTGGCTGGTTCTGTCAAAAGCAGCTTGTTAAAGGCCTTACATTTGGTGCGGTGAAGTAAGCATGTCGATCTTTGAGCCAGAAATTGAAATGGTGGACCGCACGACGCGGTCTATCCGTTATCTGGAGCATGGCTGGCCATCGGATTTATGCCGCTGGCACGCGCATGAAGAGTATGAGTTACACTTCATCACAGAGACGACTGGCAAGGCCTTCATCGGCGATTATATTGGCGAGTTTAAAGCAGGCGATTTGTTTCTGACAGGCCCAAACGTGCCGCATAACTGGATTTCAGATGATATTCATACGGAATCTATCGGTATTCGTGACATGCTTGTGCAATTCTCGCATAGCAGTGCGGCCAAGCTTGTGGATGCGTTCCCTGAATTTACCAAGGTGCTAGATATGCTGTATCTGGCGCGTATGGGCGTGAAATTTGAAGGGTTTAACCCGACTTTTGCGCGCGGTCATTTTGAAGCTATAAGAGATAATAAGGGCGTTGAGCGCATCTTGGCCTTTGTGCGCTTTTTGGTGCGCTTGAATGAGCATGCGGAAAAGAAAACGCTCTCAAGCATGCAAGTCACGCAAGTGGATAGAAGCTCAAAGCACATGCGCATTGGCTCTGTGATTGACCATATCATCCAGAATTACCGTGAGGAAATCTCACAAACCGAAGCGGCGGCCTCTGCTGGCATGGCGCAATCTAGCTTTAGCCGTAATTTCAAATCAATTACGGGTCATAATTTTGTGGATTTCATCACAAGAGTTCGTATCGGTCAGGCTTGCTCGATGCTCTATGGCACGGATGAGCAGGTTACCGCTATTTGTTATAAGTCTGGGTTTCAGAACCTAGCGAATTTTAATCGTCAGTTCCGCAAGTTAAAGGGCATGACGCCATCTGATTATCGTAAGCTCGCACGTAACGAGCTGGTTAAGGAAAGTGAGTAGACTGATGGACGGCTTGGTCAAACCACAGATTAGCGCATCAGATTATGTGAGAGCGCAGTGCGATGTGGGCATTGTGCATCTTGGGTTTGGTGCTTTCCACCGCGCACATCAGGCAGTTTATATTGATGATTATCTGGCAAAGACAGGTGATCTGCGTTGGGGCGTTGCGGCGGTCAATCTGCGCGGCTCAGAAAGCGATGGCTTTAACGCCACAGCAAATGAAATTAACCATTTCGATGGCTATTTCGTAAAATCTGTCTCACCTGATAATAGCATTAGACATTCACGCGTTCGTTGCCACGTCGCCTTTGCTGATTGGGCACAGGATAAGGGCGAAGCAGAAGCGCTTGTCAGCCTTGATACTGTCAAGCTAGTGACCATCACGGTGACTGAAAGTGGCTATTACACAGACCCGAATGGTAATCTTGACCTGAACCATCCGCTTATCAAGGCTGAATTGGCGGGTGATGTGCGTGACAGTGTTTATGCCTATCTTCGCGCTGCATTGGCTTTGCGCGCTGATAAGACAGGCGCGCCTATCACCATCGCTTGCTGTGATAATATTCGCCAAAATGGTAAAATGTTGGCGCGCAATCTGATGGCCTATCTTGAGGCCTTTGGTGATGAGGCACTCTTGGCTTGGGTCGCAACGAATGTGGCGTTCCCTTGTTCAATGGTTGACCGTATCACACCGCGCAGCCCTGAGACTTTGTGCCTTGAGATGTCTGATATGATGGGGGAGAGCGTTGTCTCACCGATTATGTGTGAAGATTATCTGCAATGGGTGCTAGCTGATACAGCGGCGGCTGAGATGCCTGACCTTGCAAAGGTTGGCGTAACGGTAACAGGGGATGTTGACCCTTATGAAGAGACAAAGATCCGCGTCCTGAATGGGGGCCATACAGCGCTTGCATATATGGCGGCATTAGAAGGCATTGAGACATTTGATGCGGCAATGGCCGTGCCACATTTGCGTGCCCATTTTGATGGCTTTGAGACGCAAGAAGTCTTGCCAGCCATCACAATTAATGTGCCGTTTGAAAAAGATGCCTATGCAGATAAGACGGCGCGCCGTTTTTCTAATCAGGCGATTGGCGATACTGTTGCACGCATTTGCGCCGATGGTATGGCGAAATTCCCGATTTTT
>DBMZ01000096.1:0-5761 GCA_002299005.1 Alphaproteobacteria bacterium UBA685
AAGACTGAGAGCATTGATGTTATGGATGCGCAAGGCGCAAATATCCGTGTTGATGCCAGAGGCGGTCAAGTGATGCGTGTGATGCCGCGCTTGAATGAAGCGGTAAATGAAGAGTGGATTTCAGATAAAGCGCGCTATGCGATTGATGGTCTGCGTCGCCAGCGTCTTGATAAGCCATTTATTCGTGGCAAAGATGGTCGCTTGCAAGCCGCTGGCTGGGATGAAGCCCTCGCAGCGGTTGGCGCACAGCTAAAGAAGGCCAAAGCCAAAGGCACAGCGGCAATCGTTGGTGACCAGATGGATGGCGAAGCTATCTTTGCGATGAAGAGCTTGATGGATAAAATCGGCTCACCGCATATGGATTGCCGCCAAGATGGGGCAAAGCTTAATCCAAAAGCCAGAGCCAGCTATCTGTTTAATTCAACCATTGAAGGCGCTGATGAAGCAGATGCGATTTTGATCGTGGGCTCAAACCCGCGTATCGAAGCGCCTGTGATGAATGCCCGTATTCGCCGCAATCACCTGATGAATAAGGTTGCGATTGCGCATATTGGCGCTAAAGCTGACCTGACATACCCGGTAAAATATTTGGGTGATGATATCGCTGTCTTAGACGAGATCGCAGAAGGTAAGCACCCATTTGCAAAGATAATGGCAAAGGCGAAGAAGCCGATGATCATCCTTGGTATGGGCGCTGTTGCGCGCAAAGATGGTGCCGCTATTTTGGGCCGTGCTAAGGCGATTGCTGATAACACGAAGATGGTTAGCGCTGATTGGAACGGCTTTAACGTCCTTCATACAGCTGCCTCTCGTGTTGCTGCGATGGATTTGGGCTTTGTGCCAGCAAAGGGCGGGCTTGATACAGACGGCATCCTGAAGGGCGCTGAAAAGGGCGATGTTAAGCTTGTGTGGCTTCTTGGTGCTGATGAAGTTGATATGTCAGCGCTTGAAAAAGCCTTTGTGATTTATCAAGGTCATCATGGTGACAAGGGCGCGTCAATCGCAGATATCGTTCTGCCAGGCGCGGCTTATACCGAAAAAGACGGTACTTATGTGAATTTTGAAGGCCGTGTTCAGCGCGGTGCCAGAGCCGCTTTCCCGCCAGGTGAAGCAAAAGATGATTGGGCGATTATCCGCGCAGTCTCTGCGGTGATTAACAAGACATTGCCATTTGATAATGCCGCGGCATGTCATGATGCGATGGTCGAGGCTGTGCCGCACCTTGGTGATTTGGACGAGATTGCGCCTGCAAAATGGGTGAAATTTGGTACAGCAACAAAACTATCAGCTGAGCCGGTTGGTCAAGCGCTTGAGCAATTCTATATGACATGCCCAATTAGCCGCGCATCTGAGACGATGGCGGAATGTTTGGTTGCGTCTAAGTCAGATGCCTCATTGTTGGCGGCGGAGTAAAGATATGCCTGAATTTTTGACACAAGGCTGGTTGTTTGAACTAGCCATCATCATTGGCAAGATTTTGCTACTTGTTGTGCCATTGCTTATCGCTGTTGCCTATCTGACTTTGGCAGAGCGCCGTGTGATTGGCTTTATGCAATTGCGCAAGGGCCCGAATGTGGTTGGCCCGTTTGGGATGTTCCAGCCTTTTGCGGATGCGCTAAAATTGATGGCGAAAGAGACCATCTTGCCAGCAGGTGCTGATAAGATTGTCTTTATGATTGCCCCGATTTTGACCTTTGTTCTTGCGATTGTGGCTTGGGCGGTTATCCCGTTTGATGCAGGGCTTGTTTTGGCCGATATTAATGTCGGTATCCTGTATTTATTTGCGATCTCATCGCTTGGTGTTTACGGCGTTATCATGGCTGGTTGGGCGTCGAATTCAAAATATGCCTTTTTGGGCGCGCTTCGTTCAGCGGCCCAAATGGTGTCTTATGAAGTGTCTATGGGCCTTGTGATTATCACAGTCTTGCTGTGTGTCGGCTCATTGAACCTGTCTCATATCATCGAAGCTCAGCGCGGCATGTGGTTTGCGATACCGCTTTTCCCGATGTTCATCGTGTTCTTTATCTCAACCTTGGCCGAAACAAACAGAGCGCCGTTCGATTTGCCTGAAGGTGAATCAGAATTGGTCGCGGGTTATTTTGTTGAATATTCATCAATGAGCTTCGCGCTCTTCTTCCTTGGTGAATATGCCAATATGATTTTGATGTCAGCCATGACAGCCTTGCTGTTCTTGGGCGGCTGGTTGCCACCATTTGATATCGCGCCATTCACTTGGATCCCGGGGCCTATCTGGTTCATTTTGAAGATTGTCTTTATCTTGTTTGTCTTCTTGTGGGTTCGTGCAACAACACCGCGTTATCGCTATGACCAGCTGATGCGCCTTGGTTGGAAAGTCTTTTTACCATTCTCACTCATTTGGGTTGTGCTGACAGCTGGCTTCTTGATTGCCACTGATAATCTGCCACCCTTCATGAGCTAGTTGACGGAGTAACCTTAGATGCAATTAGTAATGAACGCTGTTCGCTCGTTTCTTTTGTTGGAACTAGTCAAAGGTCTTGGCCTTACTTTGAAGTATTTCTTCAAGCCAAAGGTGACTTTGAACTATCCGTATGAGAAGGGCTATCTGTCACCGCGCTTTAGAGGCGAGCATGCGCTTCGTCGCTATGCCAATGGTGAGGAAAGATGCATTGCTTGTAAGCTATGTGAGGCCGTATGCCCCGCGCAAGCGATTACCATCGAAGCTGAGCCTCGTGAAGATGGCTCTCGTCGCACAACACGCTATGACATTGATATGACAAAATGCATCTATTGCGGTTTTTGTCAGGAAGCGTGTCCTGTGGATGCGATTGTCGAAGGGCCAAATTTCGAATTCGCCACAGAAACAAGAGAAGAGCTTTACTATGATAAAGACAAGCTTTTGGCCAATGGCGACCGTTGGGAAACAGAGATTGCCCGCAATCTCGCAAGTGACGCAAAGTGGCGTTAAACAGCTTTTGGGCAAGATTAGTGGCCAATAAAATTGGTTGGGGAATAAAGGCGTAGGGTAATGATTGAAAGTCTATTTTTCTATCTGTTCGCAACAGTGACATGCTTGTCAGGTTTGATGGTGATTTCATCCAAAAACCCTGTTCATTCAGTGTTGTTTTTGATTTTAGCATTCTTTAATGCGGCCGGGCTGTTTGTGATGCTTGGCGCTGAATTTTTGGCGATGCTATTGGTGGTTGTTTATGTCGGCGCGGTTGCGGTGTTGTTCTTGTTCGTCGTGATGATGCTCGATATCAACTTCTCTGAGCTACGCGAGGGCTTCCAGAAATATATGCCTTTGGGGCTAGCTGTTGGCGGCTTGTTGCTGGCTGAACTATTCTTGACGGTCTTTGCTGGCACATCATCTATTACATCCATTCCGCAATCAGACGGCCCGCATAATACGGCCGCGATTGGGTTGGTGCTTTACACAGATTACGTCTATTTGTTCCAGCTAGCTGGCATGATTTTGCTCGTGGCGATGATCGGGGCGATTACCCTTACATTGCGCAAGCGCGAAGGTGTGCGCCGCCAAGTGGTCACAGAACAAAATAGCCGCACAAGAGAGCAATCTGTTGAGGTTGTCCAAGTTCAAACAGGTCAGGGTGTGGGGAAATAACATGCTGGAAATTTCATTAGCACATTATCTGTCAGTTGCCGCCATTCTGTTTACGTTTGGCGTATTCGGTATCTTCATTAATCGTAAAAACGTGATCACGATTTTGATGTCTATCGAATTGCTTTTATTATCGGTGAATATCAACCTTGTTGCGTTTTCGGCCTATGCAGGCGATTTGACGGGACAGATTTTTTCACTATTCATTTTGACTGTTGCGGCCGCTGAGGCGGCAATTGGTCTTGCCATTCTTGTGATTTTCTTCCGTAACCGTGGTTCTATCGCGGTTGAAGATATCAATGTGATGAAAGGCTAGGGGACGGCTATGTATCACGCCATTGTCTTTTTACCTCTGCTAGGTGCTTTGCTAGCAGGCTTCTTCTCGTTAAGCCATAAACACGCCGCATCAGCGCTTGTATCTATTGTTGGTGTTGTTGGCTCGCTTGCGCTTTCAATCATCGCCTTCTTTGATGTAGCGGTTGGTGGTAACCCTCTCACCATAGAGCTGGCGCGTTGGATTGTTTCAGGTGATTTTGATGCCTCATGGGCATTGCGCTTTGATACGCTGACAGCGGTTATGCTGATTGTTGTCACGGGCGTGTCATCATGTGTACATATCTATTCAGTTGGTTATATGTCGCATGACCCGGCAAGAGGCCGTTTCATGGCCTATCTGAGCTTGTTCACCTTTGCGATGTTGATGCTTGTGACAGCTGATAATCTTGTCCAGCTATTCTTTGGCTGGGAAGGTGTGGGCGTTGCCTCATATCTTTTGATTGGCTTTTGGTATCATAAGGAATCAGCCCATACAGCGGCGATGAAGGCCTTTGTGGTCAACCGCGTGGGTGATTTCGGCTTTGCGCTTGGTATTTTGGCCGTCTTTGCCTTGTTTGGCTCCGTTCAGTTTGATGACATCTTTGCCAATGCCGCAGAGATTGCGAAGACTGACATTTTATTCTTTGGCTTTTCTATGCCGGCATTGGAATTGGCGTCTATCTTGCTATTTATTGGTGCGATGGGTAAATCGGCACAGCTTGGCCTGCACACATGGTTGCCTGATGCGATGGAAGGGCCGACACCTGTTTCAGCCCTTATTCACGCGGCAACAATGGTGACAGCGGGCGTCTTTATGGTTTGCCGCCTATCACCTGTTATCGAATATGCGCCGCTTGCTCTTGATATCATCACAGTGGTTGGTGCGCTGACAGCGATTTTTGCGGCGACCGTGGGGATGACACAGTTTGATATTAAGCGTGTGATTGCTTATTCAACCTGCTCACAGCTTGGCTACATGTTCTTTGCCGCGGGTGTCTCTGCATACCCTGCCGCGATGTTCCACCTGACAACACATGCTTTCTTCAAGGCGCTGTTGTTCTTAGGGGCTGGCTCTGTTATCCACGCTTTGTCTGATGAGCAAGATTTGCGCAATATGGGCGGTATCCGCAAGCAGGTGCCTGTCACCTATGCGATGATGTGGATTGGCTCATTGGCGCTTGCTGGGTTCCCGTTCTTTGCTGGTTTCTATTCAAAAGATATGATTTTGGAAGCTGCCTATGCCGCCCATACAGGGGTTGGTCAAATGGCCTTCTGGCTTGGCTGTCTTGCCGCTTTGCTGACCGCATTCTATAGCTGGCGTCTGCTTATTTTGGCCTTCCATGGCACACCGCGCGCAAGTGCTGAAGTGATGTCACATGTGCATGAATCACCAAAGGTGATGCTATTGCCGCTTGTGCCTTTGGCATTGGGTGCAATTTTCGCAGGCTTCCTTGGTTATGAGTTGTTTGTTGGGTATGATTTTGCGCAATTCTGGGGTGATTCAATCTTCATCTTGCCAACGCATCAAGCGATGGAAAATGCGCATCATGTACCAACATGGGTGAAGTTACTGCCAATTGGTTTGGCAACAGCGGGTGTGGCTATGGCGTATGTTGCCTATACATTCATCCCGTCATTGCCGGGCGCGATTGCCAAACGTTTTGCGCCTATCCATAAATTCTTCTTCAATAAATGGTATTTTGATGAGCTTTATGACGCCATCTTTGTGAAGCCATCTGTGAAGATTGGTGCGCTGTTATGGCAACGTGGTGATAAGGATACGATTGATGGCTATGGGCCTGATGGGATTACCGCCTTTGTGCTTCGTATCTCACAAGCTGCCTC
>DBMZ01000096.1:5984-16106 GCA_002299005.1 Alphaproteobacteria bacterium UBA685
TGGACATCTGGTTTCACTTTTGTGATCTCATTGGTGTTGCTATTTGGTTTTGATAACAGCGCAAGCGGCTATCAATTCGAAGAATTTGCGACTTGGATCGACGGCACTAATATCAATTATCACCTCGGTGTTGATGGTATTTCTATGCCTTTTGTCTTGCTGTCTACTTTCTTGACGCCTTTTGCGATTTTGGCGAGCTGGAAGTCTATCACGCATCGTGTGAAGGATTATATGATCGCCTTCTTGGTACTAGAGACCATGATGATCGGTATGTTCTCATCACTTGATATGTTGATGTTCTATCTGTTCTTTGAAGGTGTGCTTATTCCGATGTTCTTAATCATCGGTGTATGGGGTGGCCCGCGCCGCGTTTATGCCGCGTTTAAGTTCTTCTTATACACGCTATTTGGCTCGGTTTTGATGCTGGTCTGTATGTTGGCGATGTATAATATGGCTGGCACAACTGACATTCCAAAATTGGCAGAGTTCGATTTTGCCCCTGCTTTGCAGACATGGTTATTCCTTGGTTTCTTTGCGTCATTTGCCGTCAAAGTGCCAATGTGGCCTGTGCATACATGGTTGCCAGATGCGCACGTTGAAGCGCCAACAGCTGGTTCAATGATATTGGCTGGTGTGTTGTTGAAGATGGGCGGTTATGGCTTCATCCGCTTCTCATTGCCGATGTTCCCAGATGCGTCTGAATATTTTGCGCCATTTATCTTTGCGCTATCAGTGATTGCGGTGATTTATACATCGCTCGTTGCACTGGCACAGTCTGATATGAAAAAGCTGATTGCTTATTCATCTGTTGCGCATATGGGTTTTGTGACAATTGGTATCTTCTCATTGAACGAGCAGGGCGTTGCTGGCGCGATGTTCCAGATGATTAGCCACGGCCTTGTCTCAGCCGCATTGTTCTTTAGTGTCGGGGTTGTCTATGACCGCCTGCATACAAGAGAGATTGATGCTTATGGCGGTGTCGCTGATACGATGCCACGCTATGCGGCATGGTTTATGTTCATGATGCTTGCCTCTGTTGGCTTGCCGGGGACATCTGGGTTTGTGGGCGAGATGCTTGTGCTTGTTGGCGCATGGCAGGCGGCACCTTGGGTTGCTTTCTTCTCTGCCACTGGTTTGATCTTGGGCGCTTGTTATATGCTATGGCTTTATCGCCGCGTGGTGTTTGGCCGTGCGGTCAAGCGTGCTGTTTTGAACATGCCGCGTCTTGAAGGCAGAGAGACCTTTATCTTTGTGCCTTTGACCATCTTGGTTATTTGGTTTGGTATCTATCCATCATCATTGCTTGATGTGATGGAAGTATCGATCACAGACTTGCTAGATTCTGTTGCGATGGGGCTTGAAGCCTCAGCCGCAAATCAATAGAGGAGTAGGGCTCTTATCATGACTTTTTCTTTTGAAAGCCTCTATTTTGCCATGCCAGAAAGCATTCTTGCGCTTGCGAGTTTGCTGATTGTCCTCATCATTGCCTATGGCGGTGAGGGGCAGGCGAACCGTGTGCGTGTTAAGCGCTTCACTCTTGCGGCCTATGGTCTTGCGCTTGTCAGTGTTTATCTGATTGGCCCGCAATCAGCGGTTATTCTCAATGATTTATTTGCTGTGAACGCGGTGACACATTTCATGAAGATACTTGTGCTTTTGGGCGCGATGGCGGCGACATGGATGGTGGATGACCGGTGGGGTGAGGGCATTGAGCGTCCAGAATATAACCTGCTCGTCATGCTAGCGACCTTGGGTATGCTGTTGATGGTATCTGCCAATGATTTGATGTCGCTTTACATGGGTCTAGAGATGCAATCATTGCCGCTTTATGTGATTGCGGCGATGCGCACAAAATCTTTGAAATCATCAGAAGCTGGTTTGAAATATTTCCTACTTGGCGCGCTATCATCAGGGATGCTTCTTTATGGTGCGTCTTTTGTCTATGGCTACACAGGTTCAACAAATTTTGGCGAGATTGCCACAGCCCTATCAGGCGGTGCATCTGCTGGTTTGATTGTTGGCATGGTCTTCTTGCTAGCTGGTCTTGCGTTCAAAATCTCTGCCGCGCCGTTCCATATGTGGACACCAGATGTGTATGAAGGCGCGCCAACACCTGTGACAGCGTTGTTTGCGATTGCGCCTAAGGTGGCGGCGATGACGCTGATTTTGAATGTCACTTACGGGGCGTTTGGCGCTATCTCGTTCCAATGGGCACAAGTGATCATGGCTTTGGCCGTTGTCTCTATGCTTGTCGGTGCGCTTGGTGCGATTATGCAGACCAATATTAAGCGTATGATGGCGTATTCTTCTATCGCGCATATGGGTTACGCGCTTTGTGGCTTGGCCGCAGGCACCCAAGAAGGTGCGACAGGCGTTATGGTCTATATGACGACCTATATCGTCATGGGTGCGGCGACATTTGCGATTATCTTGCTGATGCGCCGTGATGGTGAGCCAGTTGAGAAGCTAAGCGATTTAACAGGCCTATCATCAACACATCCGCTTCTTGCGGCGGGCTTGATGGTTATCATGTTCTCAATGGCAGGTATCCCGCCACTCGCCGGTTTCTTTGGTAAATGGTATGTCTTCTTGGCCGCTGTGAATGCAGGTCTTGTGCCATTGGCGGTTATCGGTGTGGTCACATCAGTGATTGGGGCGTTCTATTATCTGCGCATCATCAAATTGATGTATTTCCAAGAAGCTGAACAGGCACTTGATACAGGGCTTGCTTTCCAAAATAAGACTGTCTTGTCGATTTGCTTGGCTGTGATTGTGCTGTTTGTGTTCTTAATTGGCCCCATTCGTGAACAAGCTGATATCGCTGTGGCAACTGTTTTTGCGGCAGGTCTATAGGCTTTACGCAATAGGCGCCATAATTGCCGAAGATAGGATAAATACTCATTGTGACAGCTGAAATAATGACGCTAGAAACAGGCTGGAGGCTTGCTGTCTATGAGACAGCAACGTCCACTTCTGACGTCATTTTTGGCCATGAGGACGCCTCTGAGGGGCTGTGTGTGCTTGCGCGACAGCAAACAAAGGGCAGGGGGCGTCAAGGGCGTGTCTGGACATCCGCGCGTGATGACGGGATGTATATATCACTATCGCTGATGCCGGTGCGCGAGATGCGTGAATGGCCGACCTTGTCATTTGTCGCAGCACTTGGCCTTTATCAGGCATTGACAGAGATGTTCCCTGAACTGCCGGCTGGTTTGAAATGGCCAAATGATGTGCTTGTGGGTGGCAAGAAGATTAGCGGGATATTGCTTGAGGCAAGGCAAAATAGGCTGGTTCTTGGGTGCGGCGTGAATTTAAGAAATGCGCCATCTGTGCCAAAAGCCACTTTTCCCCCAACAGATCTATGGCAAGAAACAGGGCAGCTGGTTGCGCCAGAGACACTTGCGAAAGCCTTTTTGAAACATTTTTATAATCTCTATCAAAGCTGGCAGGTCTCTGGCTTTTCTGCCCAGTATGACCTATATAAGTCGCAATTGTTGTTTTTGTCTGAAAAGATATCTGTGACCCAAGGGCAAAACCGCCTAGAGGGTGTCATGCGGGGTATCACAAAAGGCGGTGATTTGTTGCTTGAGGATGCCTTAGGTGAAATCAAATCTGTCACAACAGGTGATGTAAATCTAATAGGGTTTTCAAATGCTACTCGCGATTGATTGCGGAAATACAAATGTTGTATTCAGCCTGTTTGAAGGCGATGAAAATCGTGGTGAATGGCGCATTGAGACAAAGCATGGCCGAACCGCGGATGAATATACCGCTTGGTTTAGCCATCTATTATCCTTGCAAGATCTGACGCTGAAAGTCATTGATGATGTGATAATTGCCTCTGTTGTGCCACCTGTCACAGAACAGCTTCGCCGGTTTTCAGAACGCCATCTAGGGCACACGGCTATGGTGGTTGGTGACAGCGATGTAAAGCTGGGCGTGAGTGTTGATATTGATATGCCCTCACAGGTGGGCGCTGATAGGCTTGTGAACGCGCATGCGGCAAGCTCAATCGCCGAATTGCCAGCGATTATCCTTGATTTTGGCACAGCGACGACCTTTGATTTAATCAAAAAAGGCAATGTCTATGCAGGCGGCGTGATTGCGCCCGGCATCCATCTATCCGCAAGCGCCCTTAGCGAGGCGGCGGCGCGGTTGCCTGAGATTGATATTGTGCCCTTTGGGGCTGATTTGCCCATTATTGGGCGCGATACTAAGGCGGCGATGCGCTCTGGTATTTTTTGGGGCTATGTGTCGATGATCGAGGGGGTAATCGCACGTATTTCCAAACAAGAAGGCGCTAATTTATCGGTGATTGCCACAGGTGGTCTTGCCCATTTATTTGCGCCACATATTCCGCAGATTAAAGCGGTTGATGATCAGTTAACAATGCGTGGTCTAGTGCAAATCCACGCTATGAATAAGGTTTAAAGCATGTCCATTTCGTCTTCTGATTTGGTTTTCGTCCCCCTTGGTGGTTCTGGTGAGATTGGTATGAACGCTAATCTTTATCATCATCATGACAGGTGGTTGATGGTTGATTTGGGTATCAGTTTCGCGGATGAAAGCATGCCGGGTGTTGATGTTGTTCTGCCTGATTTGACGTTTATTGAGGCGCGCAAAGACAAGCTTGAAGGGCTTATCTTAACCCACGCGCATGAAGATCATTTTGGGGCCATTCCCTATTTGTGGGAACGCTTGCAGGTGCCTGTATATGGTACCGCTTTTACGCTTGCGCTTTTGCGCCGAAAATTGGCGGAGTCCCGTGTTGATTTCGATATTGAAATGCATGAGCTTGATTACAATGAGCCTTATGAATTTGGGCCTTTTTCGGTTGAGCTTTTGGCCCTTAATCACTCTATCCCTGACCCTGCCGCGCTTATTTTGCGCACATCTGAGGGCACAATTTTGCATACGGGTGACTGGAAATTTGATGATGCGCCGCAAATTGGCAGTAATACTGATGCCAAAAAGCTAGCGGAGATTGGTGATGAGGGCGTGCTTGCGCTTGTCGGTGATTCGACCAATGCGATGGTTGAAGGGCGCACCCCGTCTGAGCAAACAGCCTTTGATGGGCTGACAGCTGAAATTGCCAAGGCCGAAGGGCGTGTGGCTATCACCTGTTTTGCCAGTAACGTGGCGCGTGTTGATTCAATCATTCGTGCGGCACAGGCCAATGGCCGGTCGGTTGCGATTGTCGGGCGTGCTTTGCAACGCACCATTGATGCCGCGCGCGAGGTTGGTTATTTGCGTGATGCGCCTGATTTCGTCAAAGAAAGCGATGTCGGCCTTATCCCGCGTGAGAATGTTGTGATTATTTGTACAGGCTCACAAGGCGAGACAAGAGCGGCGATGGCACGCATTGCCTCAGCATCGCATGATACGATTGAGCTTGATGCGGGCGATACGGTGATTTATTCGTCGCGCCAAATTCCGGGTAATGAGCCTGCGATTGCGAAAATCCAGGATATGCTTATACGTCGCGGTATGTTGGTTGTCACAGATGATGATGCGCCTGTGCATGTCTCTGGCCACCCTGCGCGTGATGAGATGGCTGAGATGTATGGGCTGGTGAAGCCGCGCATCTCAATTCCTGTGCATGGCACCGCGCGTCATTTGATGGCGCATGCTGAATTGGCGCGTTCTTGCCAAGTGGGCCAAACACTTATCCCAAATAATGGTATCATTATCGCCTTTAAAGATGGTCGGGCCAGTGAAATTGGCCATGTGCAAACAGGCGCTCTTACCTTTGAAGGTGGAGAGGTGATTGATATCCAGTCCGAGCAACTGCGCGCAAGGCGTCGTATGTTGTGGAACGGGGCTGTGTCTGTTTCTGTGGTTGTCTCTGCCAAAGGAGAGTTGTTAATCGCCCCGTCAATCGCCCAATCCGGCCTGATTGATGAGGAACGTGTGGATGATTTCTTGGCAACAGCTGCTTTGCGTATCGAAGATAAAATGCAAGATATGACCAAAAAGGCGTCATCTGACGATAATATTCGCCAGCTTGTCACAGCGCAGGTGCGTTCTGTCGCAAAATCGATGGTCAAACGCCGCCCAAATGTCGAAGTGCATATCATGCGAGCCAGCCAAGCGGAGCTATTATCTTAAAAGAGGGGTAAGAGATATGATCGGAACCATTAACCATATTGCGATTGCTGTCCCTGATCTAGCGCAGGCGGCCGCGCAATGGGGCGCAAGGACAGGCGCAGAAGTCTCACAAGCACAATCACTGCCAGAGCATGGTGTGACGGTGGTGTTTGTCGATGTGCCCGGCAATCGCATTGAATTGTTAGAGCCTTTGGGAGATGATTCGCCCATTGCCAAATTTCTTGAGCGCAATCCTGAGGGCGGCATGCATCATATTTGTTTTGATGTAGACGACCTTTTGGCGATGCGCGATCAGATGATATCACAAGGCGCGCGTGTGCTTGGTGATGGGACGCCTAAAATCGGTGCTCATGGCAAGCCGGTATTATTTTTTCACCCCAAAGATTTCAACGGCACATTAGTTGAATTAGAGCAGATATAGAAGGCTATTATGGATATTGTTTCAGGTATCGTTGTTTATATTCTTTTATGGTGGTGGGTGCTGTTTATGGTGCTGCCTTTTGGCGCAAAAGCCCCGGAAACCATAGAAAAAGGCCATGCAACATCAGCGCCAGAAAGACCACGCCTGTTGAAAAAGATGCTTATCACATCTGTCATCGCAGCTGTTTTATGGTTTGGTGTTGATGCAATTATCGCCAGTGGCATTTTCACGTTTAGAGACCAGGGATAGGCCTGAAAAGAGGTGATGGGGTTACGAAGGGCAAAAAAAAACAAGACCCGAAGATCTTGCTTTTTTCTGAAAATCTGAAGCGCGCACTTAAAAGGGCGCTAGGCAAATTTTCCCTCCCATTTCCTCGGTCATGACACCTCGGTTTGAGTACGCTAGAAATCTTTTGAGATAATGTCACGAAAAAAAACAAAAATAAGTAACTTTTCTTCAGATAGCGCAAAGATAATGTTTCAATCATCGTAAAACGCGCTATTTTATACTCACGATAAGCAAAATCTTTATGAAGGATCTATGTTAGATGAATTTCACAAAAATCTATCTCGCATCTGACCATGGTGGTCTGACCTTAAAGGCAGAAATTAAAGCTCATCTTGAAAAACAAGCTATTCTTGTTGAAGATTTAGGGCCGACTGAGGGGCAATCTGTTGATTATCCTGATTATGGCGCGAAATGCGCGCTTGCCTTGAAAGACGATGAGGGCGCAGGCGGTATTATCATTTGCGGGTCTGGCATTGGCATTTCAATTGCGGCAAATCGCCATAGTTGGGTTAGAGCGGCTTTGGTGCATGATGTGACCACAGCGCATCTGTGCCGTGAACATAATAACGCGAATGTGCTTGCGCTTGGTGAGCGCCTGATGGGTGTGACCACCGCGCTTGAATGTGTTGATAGTTTTCTTACAACGCCTTTTGAAGGTGGCAGACATGAAAATCGTGTCGAAAAATTAACAAACCTGCCAAAATAACAGGCATAGATTTAAGATATTAGAGGGCTGATAATCAGTCGCGCACCAAAGGAGAGACTTGTGCTTCAAAACAAATCATTTTTCAATCTAGGTCTGTCAGAGACAGATCCAGAAATCGCAGAAGCCATTCAACATGAGCTTGTTCGTCAGCAAGATCAAATTGAGATGATTGCCTCAGAGAACATCGTTTCAAACGCGGTACTAGAGGCACAAGGCTCAGTTCTGACAAATAAATACGCAGAAGGCTATTCAGGGCGTCGCTATTATGGCGGTTGTGAATTTGTTGATGTGGTTGAAACGCTGGCGATTGAGCGTGCAAAGAAGCTGTTTGATTGTAACTTTGTGAACGTCCAGCCACATTCAGGCGCACAGGCAAACCAAGCGGTCTTTTTGGCATTGCTAAAGCCGGGCGATACGATTTTGGGCATGTCATTGGCCTCTGGCGGTCATCTAACACATGGCTCTGCGCCAAACCAATCTGGTAAGTATTTTAACGCTGTCCAATATGGTGTGAGCCGTCAAACTGGTCACATTGACTATGAAGAGATTGCCAGCCTTGCGCGCGAACATCAGCCGAAATTGATTGTCGCCGGGGCATCTGCCTATCCGCGTACGATTGATTTTGCCAAGTTCCGTGAAATCGCCGATGAGGTTGGTGCTTATTTGATGGTTGATATGGCGCATATCTCAGGTCTCGTTGCGGCAGGCCTGCACCCAAGCCCATTGCCTCATGCTGATATTGTGACATCAACAACGCACAAGACATTGCGTGCGGGCAGAGGCGGCATCATCCTTTCGAATGATGAAGCTTTGGGGAAGAAGATTAACTCAGCTGTCTTCCCAGGCTTGCAAGGTGGCCCGCTTATGCACGCGATTGCGGCCAAGGCGGTTGCTTTTGGCGAAGCGCTAAAGCCTGATTTCAAAGATTATATCACAGCGGTTGTGAATAATGCCCGCGTCCTAGCCGAAGTATTGCAAGAGCGTGGTGTTGATATTGTTGGCGGTGGCACAGATATCCATATGGTTTTGGTCGATTTGCGTCCAAAGGGCCTAACAGGCGATATCACAGAGCTATCTCTTGAGAATGCCGGTGTGACTTGTAACAAGAATGGGGTGCCGTTTGACCCTGAAAAGCCAACTGTGACTTCAGGGGTGCGTCTGGGCACGCCAGCTGGCACAACCAGAGGCTTTGGGGAAGAAGAATTCCGCATGATTGGTCACTTAATCGGTGATGTGCTAGATGGTCTTGCGGCGAACCCAACAGATAATTCAGCTGTCGAAAAAGACGTGCGCGCACAGGTCAGCGCCCTTTGTGCGAAATTCCCGATTTACCAATAAGCTGATTTACGAACCTCTCGTCATGCCTCATAATAGGGGCATGACGTTTTTTTTCTCAAAAAGACGCATCATTAAAAGGCCCTCGGGCAAAAGGAGCGTTTTATGCTTTGTCCATTTTGCAAGTCAGAAGACACACAGGTAAAAGACTCGCGCCCATCTGAAGATGGTGCGGCTATTCGCAGACGCAGGCAATGCGGCTCTTGTTCCGCGCGCTTCACAACGTTCGAGCGTGTCCATCTGCGCGATATATCAGTGATAAAAACCGATGGCAGACGCACACCGTTCGACCGTGACAAGCTGGAACGGTCTTTTTCGGTGGCCTTGCGCAAGCGGTCTGTCGAAGAAGATGCGGTGCATTTGGCCATTACAGAGATTGTGCGCAAGCTTGAATCCACAGGTGAGGCAGATGTGGCATCCACCTATATCGGCTCGTTGGTAATGCAAGCGCTGTTAAAGCTCGATAAGGTTGCTTATATCCGCTACGCCTCTGTCTATCGTAATTTTGAAGAAGCCACGGATTTTGAAGATTTCGTGAATGAGCTTGCCAAATAAGATATGCGTCCGGTGAGTGACCAACAAGCTGATCAGCGCTGGCTGTCTGTTGCGCTTGCACAAGCAGATAAGATTACCGGCCATAGCGCTGAAAACCCAGCTGTGGGATGTGCGATTATCGATGCCGATGGCCGGCTGATAGCTGTGGGCCATACATCGCAAGGCGGCAGGCCTCATGCGGAGGTCAACGCGCTTGCTATGGCAGGGGAGAAGGCAAAAGGCGGCACGGCCTATGTGACGCTTGAGCCTTGTGCGCATCACGGCAAAACAGGCCCTTGTGCGGTCGCATTATTAGAGGCTGGTATCAGACGCGTTGTGATTGCGGCCCATGATCCCGATAGGCGTGTGGCGGGCAAAGGCATTGCCCTCTTAGCGCAGGGCGGTGTTGAAGTGAGCGAGATGCTATCACCGCGTGCAGAGCGTCAAATGGCCGGCTTTTTGCATCATCTTCGCCATAATCGCCCCTATGTGAGCGTTAAAATGGCGACAAGTGCTGATGGCTATATCGCGGCTGATAGGTCATCTCAGACATGGCTGACAGGGCCGACGAGCCGCCACTATGTCCATGATTTGCGCTCGCGCTGTGATGTGATGCTGACAAGCTCAGGCACAATTGCCGCAGATGATCCCTCATTAAACGTTAGAATTGCTGGCTATGGCTTTGCCCAGCCGCCCTTAGCCATTCTCGATAGTGAGGCGCGGCTATCTG
>DBMZ01000096.1:16260-20246 GCA_002299005.1 Alphaproteobacteria bacterium UBA685
TGGCAGATTTACAAAAGCGCGCCTATTATCATGTGATGGTTGAGGCGGGGGCACAGCTATTCTCTAGCCTTCATCACGCCATGCTTATCGATGAGCTGGTCTGGCTTTGTGCCCCACACAAGCTAGGGGCCGGTGTTTTAGCATGGGATTTTGATGAGACTATGGATTTTTGCGCACCAAATGCTTATATCACATCGTATAAAACTGCATTAGGGGCTGACCAGATGTCCGTTCTGCATCCGATACAAAGGTAGCGATTTATGTTCACGGGAATTATCACAGCAATGGGCACAATTGATACAATCGTCAAAGATGGCGATTGGCAATTGGTTATCCGTACACCATGGGCTTGTGATGAGATTGATTTAGGCGCGTCTATCGCCTGTTCTGGTGTCTGCCTTACCGTGATTGAACGCGGCGCTGATTGGTTTAAAGTGGCGGCCTCTGCTGAGACCATAAACCTGACAAACCTATCTGATTGGCAAGTTGGCACGCGCATCAATCTTGAACGCGCGCTTGCGATGGGAGATGAGCTTGGCGGCCATATCGTCTCAGGTCATGTGGATGGCTTGGCAGAATTGGTAGAGGTGACGCCTGAAAATGATAGCCATCGCCTGACATTTCGTGCGCCAAACACGCTATCAGCCTTTATCGCTGGCAAAGGGTCTGTGACACTTGATGGCATTTCCTTGACGGTGAATGCGGTCGATGGAGACTTGTTCTTTGTCAATATTATTGAACATACATGGGCAAACACCACCCTATTTGGGCGTGTGGCCGGTGATAAGATTAACCTAGAAATTGATATGTTGGCGCGTTATGTTGCGCGCTTACTTGACCATCAGAAGGCGCATTAGACCATGAGCGATATGACAAGCCAACTTGATCCGATTGAAGATGTTATCGCAGATGCGAAAGCCGGCAAGGTCTTTATTCTTGTTGATGATGAGGATAGAGAGAATGAGGGCGATCTCTGTGTCATGGCAGAGCATTGCACGCCTGAGGCGATTAACTTCATGGCCAAATATGGGCGTGGACTTATTTGTCTTGCGTTAAGTGCTGAGCGGTCTGAAAAATTGGGATTATCGCTGATGGAGCGTCGCAATGAATCGCGCCACCAGACAGCCTTTACTGTCTCTATTGAAGCGCGTGAAGGCGTTAGCACAGGTATTTCTGCGCATGACCGCTCTCATACGGTGCTAACAGCGATTAATCCTGAATGTGATGCCAGAGATATCACGACACCTGGCCATATTTTCCCGCTGATTGCGCGTGATGGGGGCACTTTGGTGCGCGCGGGCCATACAGAGGCGGTGGTTGATATCTCACGCGCGGCAGGCGGTGATCCTTCTGGGGTGATTTGTGAGATTATGAAAGATGATGGCAGCATGGCACGTCTGCCTGATTTGCTGATTTTTGCCAAAGAGCATAATTTGAAAATTGGCTCTATCGCTGACTTAATCGCATGGCGCAGACGTAATGAGAATTTAGTGAGCCGCATGAATGAGACGGTGATGAATTCTCATATTGGCGGTGATTGGCGGATGATTGCCTATCAAAACCTTATCACAGGCATAGAGCATCTTGTACTTGTGAAGGGCGATATTGACCCTGATGAGGCGGTGCTGGTGCGCATGCATTCCTTTGATTTGATGCGTGATTTACTTGGTGAAGCCTCAGGCAGTGCCAATGATTTGCATAAATCAATGGCCGCAATTGCCGAAGAAGGGCGTGGTTTGATCGTCGTATTGCGCGAAATGGCGGGCAATAGCCTGTCAGATATGATAGCAAGACGACTGCACCCGGCTGAAAGCGTCAATGATTTGCGCGATTATGGTGTGGGCGCGCAAATATTAAAAGATCTTGATGTTGTGAAGATGGTTCTGCTATCGAACTCACAACCAAATATTGTTGGCCTTGAAGGCCATGGTCTAACTGTTGAAGGATGGCGTGCCTTATCATAGGGCATGGCACCGCAGTTTATTACATAAGGGTTTATCGTGATGGCAGGACATTTTCTGATTGTTGAGGCGCGCTTCTATGAAGATTTAGGCGATGCGCTTGCTGATGGCGCTATTGCCGCGATTGAAGAGGCAGGCGGCAGCTATGACCGTATTGAGGTGCCAGGTGCGCTTGAAATACCGGCAGCGATTTCTTTTGCCGCGGCATCTGACAGAGGCTTTGACGGTTTTGTCGCGCTTGGCTGTGTCATTAGAGGCGAGACAAGCCATTATGATACTGTGTGTAATGAATCTGCGAGAGGCATTATGGATTTGACCATTCATGATCACTTGGCGATTGGCAATGGCATTATCACTGTTGAAAATGGCGACCAAGCATGGGCCAGAGCCAATAAGGCTGATAAGGATAAGGGCGGTGATGCGGCAAGAGCGGCCATTGCCATGGCAGGCCTCAAACAAGCTCTGACAGTAGGCGAAGAATAAGATGGCTCATGATGATACAATGAAGCCGGTACCTGTGCGCAAAAGAACTGCGGCGCGCCTAGGGGCTATCCAAGTAAATTACGAAGTTGGCATGACGTCAAAATCACTGACCGAAGCGATGGCACAGTTTCTATCGCATTACGCATCAGATATTGCCGCTGAAATGCAGGTGAAGAAGATTGACGAAGGTCATTTCACCGAATTATCGGCGCTTATGGCTGATAAAAAAGATGAGATTGATGCCCTTATTGAAGAGCGTTTGGACGAAGGCTGGAGCCTAGAGCGCTTAGCAAGGCATGAGCATTCAGCGCTTCGTGCGGCTGTTTGTGAGCTAAAATATATGCCGCATATCCCCGCAAAGGCGGTTATTTCAGAATATGCAAGCCTGACAGATGCCTATCAGGGGGATGTTAAATTCGTCAATGCTGTCACAGACCGCATCGCACGCACCCTCCGCAAAGTGGAAATGTCATAAGGTTATTAAGGGCCATTTAATCGCCCTTGATGGTCTATTCGTTTGCGTTGCGGCGGCGGATGTTTGAGAAGATTTGTTCAAGAATGCCAAAATCTGCGCCTGGTGTTGGCGTTTTTGACTTTAATGTTGCAATCTCAAGACCTGTGCTTTCATCTGTGACGATGATGTCTTCTAACAACTCATCTTCGGAGAATAAGAACGCAAATATCTCTCTTGTGACTGTCTCACTACGACCGCCAGCTGGTTGCACCATATTCTGTGATACATAGTATATTTTGCCAGAATTAAACGCCCCTTCAAAGCTTGGCTTGCCAAGGGTGAAAAGGATATCTGCCTTGGTTGTCTCGCCGATGACGATATCTTCTAGATCATAGGCATCAATGCTATGGCCATGTGATGAAAGTCGCTCTCCACAGCCGGCAAGTGACAGCATAAGGACTGTTAGGCCAGCCATTAGGAAGTGAGAGATATGTTTATCGTTTTTTGTCATTTTTTTACAGCGCCAAGCGAGAGTTGAGGTTATAATTGCCGTCAAAAGCAAGAAGCGTCAATCTTATTTGGCCCTAGCTTACCATGAATTAGGAATTTTACATGTCTCAAGATGGTTTTTTTGCATCCTTAAAAGGGTTTTTTGGTAATAAGCAAATTGAGCCCCTGCCAACAACCAAAGCAGAAGATCTCTATTATCAGATCTTGCAAGCCTCGCGCGCTGTGCCGCTCTATCGTGATTATGGGGTGGAAGACACAATTGACGGTCGCTTCGATGCGCTATGTTTGTTGCAATCGCTTGTGATGCGCCGCCTTGCCGGCAAGTCTGAGGCGTTAGGCCTGTTCAGCCAAGAGCTGTTCGATGCGATGTTTGCCGATATGGATTCAACATTGCGTGAGATGGGTGTGGGCGATATGGGCGTGGGTAAGCGCGTGAAATTTATGTCAGAGGCCTATATGGGGCGCCTGACCGCCTATGATAACGCCCTCAAAGCCTATGAGCAGGGCGAGGGTGCGGATAAGTTGCAAGAGGCGCTCTATCGCAATCTATTCTCTGAGAGCGGTGATGAGGCGGCCGC
>DBMZ01000096.1:20538-23026 GCA_002299005.1 Alphaproteobacteria bacterium UBA685
TAGTGCCAAAAGATTAGTGCCAAAAGATAAACGTATCATGGCTTTAGTGAGTAGGAGTGCTTGATAATGACAAAAGAATTATCCAATGAACTAGACCCGTTGACGATTATGCCAGGGCGCGGCATGCAGTTTGCTGGCCAATTAGATGCCGAAAGCTGTGCTGAGATGGCGCAACGCTTTTCATTTCAAGAGGTTATGAATGTACATTATGACCTCACTGTAAAGCTGATATCAAAGCAATGCTGGGAGTTAAAAGGCACGATAAAGGCCAAATTAATCCAAAGCTGTGTCGCAACCGCTGTGCCAGTCAAAGATATGATAGACGCGCCTATCGTCGAGAGATATGTCGCTGACATTGAAAATAATGATGAAATTGACGTGTCTGATGCCGCCGTGGAACCGCTAATTGATGGGTGTATTCCGCTAAGAGAAGCTGTTTTTCAGTTTATTGCGGTCACAGCTAATCCCTATCCGCGCAGTGATGGTGCCCCTGAGGTACAAGAGTTCGGCCCCAAGGTTGAAAAAGAGAATCCTTTTTCAAAGCTTATGCAATTGAAAAAATAGTCACTTGCCTCTATGGTGAGGCGGCGAAAGTACCGTAGGAGATTTCCAGTGAGCATAACGCGCTTGGCTCTTGATGCGATGGGGGGGGATAATGCCCCGGGTATCGTTATTAAAGGAGCAGACGTCGCGAAAGCTAAAAACCCTGATTTAGAATTTGTGTTCATCGGGGATAGTGAACGTATTAAACCATATTTAAGCCGCTCTATTCATCTTAAGAATGCGAGTGTTATTCATGCTGAAGATAAGGTGGAGTCTGATGAGAATGTCTCTCAGGCTGTTCGCAAAGGCAAGCAGACGTCAATGTGGAAAGCTGTTGCTGAGGTAAAAGCAGGGCATTGTGATGCCGTTGTATCTGCTGGCAATACAGGTGCGCTTATGGCGATCTCTAAGTTACAATTCCGCCCTATGGAGGGGGTAACACGCCCCGCTATTGCAACATTCTTGCCAACTGAAAAGCGTCAAGTTTGTATGCTTGATCTTGGTGCGAATATTGAGTGTGACGCTGAAAACCTTGTCCAATTTGCGATTATGGGCGCCGCCTTTACGCGCTCTGTCCTTGATGTGAAAGACCCGTCTATCGGTCTTTTGAATGTCGGTGAGGAAGATCAAAAAGGGCATGAATATCTGCGTGAAGCGGCGGATATCTTGAATGACGCTGATTCAGGCATGAATTATCAGGGGTTTGTCGAAGGCACAGATATCACCAAAGGTGAGGTTGATGTTGTCGTCACAGACGGTTTCACAGGCAATGTGGCCTTAAAAACCGCTGAAGGCACAGCGATGCTGATAACAAATTTGCTGAAAACAGCCTTTAAAGAATCCTTTCTTACCAAGCTTGCCTATTTATTGGCCAGAGCCGCGATGCGCCGTATGCGCTCTCGCCTTGACCCGCGCGTTCATAATGGCGCAGTCTTTTTAGGGCTAAATGGCATTGCGGTGAAATCGCATGGTGGCACAGATGAAATAGGCTATGCCAACGCGATTAAAGTGGCCGCTGACCTCGTGGAGCATGGGTTCATGCCAGATGTACAAAAGGCCTTGCAGAAATTCGGTTCAATCAGTGACCGGCAGGCGGATAAGGCAGGGGACTAGCGATGGCTGAACGTATTTTAATGACAGGTGTCGGCGCCTATCTGCCACAACGCGTTGTCACAAATGATGACCTCTCAGGGTGGGTTGAGACGTCTGATGAATGGATTAAACAGCGCACAGGCATTGAGCAACGCCACATGGTTGCCGAAGATGAGCTAACCTCAGATTTGGCCTATCAGGCAGCGGTGCAAGCGCTAGAGAATGCAGGCGTCACAGCGGCTGATATTGATGTGATCGTCATCGCGACAACAACGCCAGATGACACATTCCCCTCAACCGCAACCAAGGTCCAGAAAAAGCTGGGCGCAGATAAGGCCTTTGCGTTTGATGTGCAGGCTGTTTGTGCGGGCTTTGTCTATGCTTTGACTGTGGCTGAATCATTGCTGATGGCACAAAAGGGCAAGCGCGCGTTGGTTATTGGCGCGGAATCCTTTACCAAATTGCTTGATTGGGAAGATAGAACAACCTGTGTTCTGTTTGGTGATGGGGCAGGGGCTGTGGTGCTAGAAGCAGAAGACGCGCCTGATCATTTCGGTATTATGGCAAGCGCGCTTCATTCGGATGGTAATTTCCGTGATATCCTCTATGTCGATGGCGGCCCATCTGCCACAGGTGATGTCGGGCATGTGCGCATGGAGGGCCAAGATGTCTTTCGCCATGCTGTGGAAAAACTATCATCTGTGATGGATGAAGTGCTTGTCGCCGCCAATATACCTGGTGAAGAGGTTGACTGGCTGGTCCCGCATCAAGCCAATATTCGCATCATTAACGGTATGCAACGCAAATTAGGCCTGCCATCTGAGCGTGTTGTACGCACAGTTCACAAGCACGC
>DBMZ01000098.1 GCA_002299005.1 Alphaproteobacteria bacterium UBA685
CCAACCATCGGCAGTGCCGCCCTTAGCGCAATGCTAGCGGCGCTTCTATTGCTGTTCATCCCCTCGGTAAAGCGTGATAAAGCAAAGATTGCTGGCATCATCATTGTGCAAGCGTTTCTTTTATGCGTGCTGACCAATTTCAAGCCATTTTCAATAGCGCTTGATGAAGCCTTTTTGACTCAAATAATCTCATTATTGCTGTGGTCGGGGATTGTCACAGGCTCAGTCTTTTTGTGCCTTGATGGCTATGAGATGGGCGCGGCAAAGCGTTATCGCAATGAAGTGCTGATTATCAGAATGCTAAAGGGGCTTGGCCTGACTTTGTTCACGGTGTTTGTGGCCCTGCCATTTTATGTGATGGTGATGACAAGCCTTAAGTCTCAGCAGTCATTATTGGCAAATCCGCTTGATTTTTCGGTTGATTTATCCGCAGGCTTTGCGACCTTATTCCGCTCTTATAATGAGTTGTTTAGCGATTATCATTTTGCGACATTCCTTATGAATTCAGCGATTGTCTCAGTTGTGACCGTTTTGTTGACATTGCTTTTTGCCATTCCAGGCGCTTATGCGGTCGCACGCTTGCGCTTTCCGGGCCAGCTATTTCTATCACGTTCCATCCTATTGATTTACATGGTGCCAGCGATTGTGCTTGTGATACCGCTTTACGCGATTTTCTCACAGCTTGGTTTGCGCGATTCATTAATTGGTTTGATGGTTGTGTATCCAGCGACCACAATTCCTGTCGCGCTTTATATGTTGCAAGGGTATTTTAGGGGCCTGCCACCAGAGCTTGAAGAGGCGGGGCTGATGGATGGCCTATCAAGGTGGCAAGTTATCACAAAAATCACCATGCCACTCGCACTGCCGGCATTAGCATCTGTGTCTCTTTATGTGTTTATGATCGCTTGGAATGAGTTTTTGTTTGCCTTTATGTTCCTTGATGATTTCAAGATTTTCACATTATCGCGCGGGGTTGTCTCTTTGAACTCATCAGAAGTGCCGCGCCAGCACCTTATGGCAGGGTCGGTTGTAGCAACCGTGCCAGTTTTGTTCATATTCTTGTGGTTTGAAAAATATTTAGTGTCAGGCCTCACCGCAGGCAGTGTTAAGGGGTAGTAAGAGATGAATGATCTTGATGCACAAGCAAGAGATATCTTGCAGAAGAATGACCGCGGTGGCTTTACGATACCGACAGCTAAATTATACCCGTTCCAGTGGAATTGGGACTCTGCCTTCATTGCAATCGGTCTTGCCTCACTGGATCAAAATAGAGCGTGGGAAGAGCTAGAGAATTTGGTGGATGGCCAAGCGCATGATGGCATGATTCCCTCCATTATTTTCAGATCTGATGATGAAGATTATTTCCCGGGCCCGGCCGTATGGCAGACCAATAATGGCAAATTATCAGGCACAGGCATCTCTCAGCCGCCCGTATTGGCAACTGTGGTCGCTAAATTTGCCAAAGAGCAGGGCACAGATGGCCTAGAGCGTGCACGAGCGCTTTTCCCCGCTATGATGCGCTGGCATAGGTGGTGGCATGACCACAGGACGCCAGAAGGGCTAGAGGTTGTTTGCACCGTGCATCCTTGGGAGACAGGGCGCGATAATTGTCCGGATTGGAAGATTGGCCTCAATCTGATGGAAACAGATCCAGAGCTTGAGCCTTATGTGCGCAAGGATATTGTGCATGCGAACCCCGAAGAGCGCCCGTCGCAAGAAGAATATGATAAATATATATCAATTGTGAAATTTGGCCGTGATCATGGCTGGGATCAGAAAGTCCTCACCAATGAGGGGCCATTTTTGATGGCTGATCCGGGCATTTTCTTTATCCTATTGCGCGCTGATAAGGATCTGCTTTGGTTGGCAGAACAGCTTGGCTATGACGCAGAAGCCAAAGAAATAGCGGCTTGGATAGCCCAAGCCACAGCAAATGCCGACCTGTTTTGGAATGAGGATTATGAGGCATTTTGCGCGTGGGATGTGAAAACAGGGACGTTCTCACATGGGTTCTCAAATGCGAGTGCGCTATGTTTTTATGCGGGCGTGGGAACTGAAGAACAGCAGGCAAAGACATTGGCGCATATGCAGCGCATTGCGGCAAATACGCAATTTGGTCAATCAAGTTGGGATCCTGCCTCGCCAACCTTTGAGAGCCAGCGCTATTGGTGCGGCCCGCTTTGGTGCCAGATGAATTTTATGATAGCGCAAGGGCTTGCTGAACAAGGCGAGGCCGCATTAGCGACAAAGATGTGTCATGATTTACGAGATGTCATTCAATTATCTGGTTTTTATGAATGTTTTGACCCTATCAGCGGTGCGGGTTGTATTGGCCGTGATTTTTCATGGACAGCCGCTTTGTGGCTTGCATGGGCAAGCCCGTCTTTAGAACAAATTAATCCCGTACAGGAGGCTCATTATGGGCGCTATTAAGCTTGAAAAAATCGAAAAATGGTTTGGTGATGTGCAAGTCATCAAAGGCATTGATTTGGAGATTGAAGATGGCGAAATGGTCGTGTTTGTTGGGCCATCTGGCTGTGGTAAATCAACCTTATTGCGCATGATAGCTGGCCTTGAAGAGACCAGCTATGGCGACATTTATTTGGATGATGAGCGTGTCACAGACAAGGTGCCATCAGAGCGTGCCTTGTCGATGGTGTTCCAATCCTATGCACTCTATCCGCATATGAATGTGGAAGAAAATGTCGGCTTTGGCCTTAAGACAGCTGGTGTGCCGACAGATGAGATCAATGAAAAAGTCGCGCATGCCTCTCATATTCTTGAGCTAGATGCCTATCTGAAACGTCGCCCAAAAGAGCTGTCAGGTGGCCAGCGTCAGCGTGTTGCGATTGGTCGTGCCATTGTAAGAGAGCCTAAGGGGTTTTTGTTTGATGAGCCGCTTTCAAACTTGGATGCGGCCTTGCGTGTGCAAATGCGTTTTGAAATTGCCAAACTGCATGAGACGCTGAAATCAACCATGATTTATGTGACGCATGACCAAGTCGAAGCCATGACTTTGGCCGATAAAATCGTCGTTCTGCGTGATGGTCATATCGAACAGGTCGGCACGCCAAGAGCGCTTTATGAGACACCTAACAGCCTGTTTGTGGCGCAATTTATTGGCTCTCCAAAGATGAATATCCTTGATGGTGAAGCGACGCCAAAGGGGCTTTCACTCGCAAATCATGGCACGGTTGCGCATAAAATCAAAAGCGATAGCCCAATTGTGAAATGCGGCATTCGCCCTGAGCATATTTCGGTTGTCTCAAAGTCGGCAGATGTTTCAGGCGAGGTTGTGCTTTATGAATATCTCGGTTCAGATTGTTTCATCTATGTGCAATGCGAGAGCATTGGCATTCTGACTGTGCGTGTCGATGATGAGGTGGCCTATAAGACAGGCGATAAGGTCAAATTATCATTTGATAAAAAGCGCATTCACTTCTTTGATGAGGCTGGTATCGCTATCCGCTAGGCTTTTATCGCCGCTTG
>DBMZ01000117.1:0-3708 GCA_002299005.1 Alphaproteobacteria bacterium UBA685
TGAAGGCCATGCCAGTGGCGAAGAAGCGGCGTCTGATGGCGCTGACGAATTATCATGCGGCGGTCAATCTATCGGTGCATCTGTCGCTTATCGGCCTTTGTGCGTATGGCCAATATAACAGTGCGGGGGTGGTGAGCATTTTGTGCCTCATCGGGCAGGGTATTGGCATGTGCTTTTTATTTTGCGCGATGCATGAGGCAAGCCACAATACCGCCTTTCGGACGAAATGGCTGAATCAGATGGTGACCTATGGGGCGGGGTTGTTGCTGTTCATGGGGCCGAGATGGTTTACCTATTTTCACGCAAGTCATCACAGATATACCCAAGACCCTGTGCATGACCCTGAATTAAGCGCGCCAAAGCCGGATAATCTGAAAAGCTATCTTATCTATTTGTCGGGTGTGATGATTTGGTGGGGCGCGGCGCAGGCGTTGATAAAGAATGCGGTTGGCCCGGCAAATGATGCCTATATCCCCCCAAGCGGCGCCAGCCTTATCGTGCGTGAGGCGCGTTTGATGCTTGTTTTCTATGCGGTTGTGATAGGCGGGCTGTTGTATTTTGCGCCCGCAATTTTATGGTATTTTTGGCTTTTGCCCTTGCTTTGTGGTCAGCCTTTCTTGCGTCTTTTCTTGCTCGCAGAACATACAGATTGCCCGCATGAGGCTGATATGCTTGTGAATAGCCGGACGGTTTATACCAACCGGTTTGTGTTGTTTTTATCGTGGCACATGTCTTATCATAATGCCCATCATAGCCTGCCTGCGGTGCCGTTTCATAAATTGGCAGACTTTCATCAAGCGATAAGCGCGCATGTCGGTAACGCATCAGATGGCTATAGTGCGTTTCATCGCCACTTGATAGGGCGCCTTAGATAGCCTGATTGGATGAATATGAGTGTGATCACAGATAAACATATTGCCGATTTTCAAACTGATGGCGCGGTGCTTATTAAAGGCTTATTCGCTGATTGGGTGCCGCAAATCGGTGAGGCTATCGCGGCCAATATGGCAAATCCCGGCCCCTATGCGGCAGAGAATTTGCAAGATGGCGAGGCAGGGCGCTTTTTTGATGATTATTGCAATTGGCAAGATATCCCTGTGCTTGGTGATATTATGGCGCATTCACCAGCCCCTGAGGCGGCGGCGGCTTTGATGCAATCAGCACAAGTGCAGTTTTTCCATGATCATATTTTGGTCAAAGAGCCCGGCACGGCCAAGCCAACCCCTTGGCACCAAGATGCGCCTTATTATTTTGTCGAAGGCCGCCAGACGGTGAGCTTTTGGATCCCGATTGACCCTGTGAAGGAGGCAAGCTTGCGCTGTATTAAGGGCTCGCATAAATGGGATAAATTGGTTTTGCCGACAAGGTGGCTGAAGGAAGATAATTTTTACGACGATAATGAGGCGTTTTTGCCTGTGCCAGACCCTGATAAGGAGCCTGAGCGCTATGAGGTGCTGGAGTGGGAGATGGCACCCGGTGATGCGGTTGCGTTTGATTATCGTTGTGTGCATGGGGCAAGAGGTAATCTTGCAGCGTCGCGGCGGCGGGCATTATCTTTGCGCTATGTCGGGGATGATGCGCGCTATGTCACAAGGCAAGGCCGGACATCGCCGCCTTTCCCCGGTCATGAGATGCAAGATGGCGCGCGTTTGCGCGAAGATTGGTTCCCTGTTATCTGGCCAAAATAGCCGCAAGATGGGCCCTTTATAGCCCCGTTATAGTCAGCAATTTGCGTTTACGCTCTTTACTATCAAAGGCGGTTTAGTTTAAACAGCACTGGCACAGGAAACAAATATCATCGCCCATTTGCGGGTGTCGGCCCCAAAGATGAAACTTAGCGGGCCGTAATGATAAAGACCCGAATGATAAAGGTTAAAAAGATGAAGCAAAAAATAATCACGGTTATTGGCGGCGCTGGTTTTATCGGTCGTTCGGTTGTTGAAAAGCTGGCCAGAGAAGGCGCGCGTGTGATTATTTTGACGCGCAATACCAATAAGGCCAATACGCTAAAGCCATTGGGTGATGTGGGGCAAATCACTGCTGTGTCTGGTGATGCGCTTGATGATGCGGCGCTTGAATCTGTTATCGCGCCCGCTGATATGGTTGTGAATCTTGTGGGTATCTTAGCGCCATCTGGCAAGCAGAGCTTTGAGGCAACACAAGCTGACTTGCCAAAGCGTATTGCGGCGCTGGCAAAGATGCATAATGTCGAAAAAATCGTTCATGTGTCGGCGATTGGCGCTGATTTGAAATCAAAAAGCCGTTATGGCGCATCCAAGGCAGAAGGTGAGCGTTCAGTGCTTCGCGGCTTCTCTCCTACGACTATTTTGCGCCCGTCTATTGTCTTTGGCCCGGGTGATGGGTTCTTTAACCGCTTTGGTCAGATGGCCATGCTTGCGCCTGCCTTGCCTGTGATTGGTGGTGGCCGCAATTTGATGCAACCTGTCTATGTCGGTGATGTGGCAGACGCGGTTGTCACAGCTTTGAGCAACCCTGAAACCAATGACCATGTCTATGAGCTTGGCGGGCCAAATGTGTATTCATTCAAGAAATTGATGGAGATGACATGCGCGGCGGTTGGTCGTAAGCGGCCTTTGGTCTCAGTGCCTTTTGCGCTGATGCATATTCCGGCCGCTTTTTTGCAATTCTTGCCAAATCCGCCTGTGACACGTGACCAGCTTTATTTGCTAGAGCAGGATAATGTTGTTGGTAAGACGGCCAAAGGGTTCGCTGACCTTGGTATTAAGCCACAATCAGTTGAAGCGCATATCACAGATTATTTGGCGCATTTGCGCCCGGGTGGACGTTTCGCACAGAAATAGTCACTGGCTTTTGCGGCAGCCCTGCTAGATAAGGCCGAGGGCAAGTGCGCCGATTAAGCATAGGCCCAAAGCCAAGCGGTAATAGACAAAGATTGTGAAATCAGCGCGGCTAAGCCAGCGCATCAGTAAGGTGATGGCCCCAAGGGCTGTGATGAATGATAGGCCTGCGACAATGCCCGCTTGCAGGGCGGTATCACTGCCAACTGCCGCGGCGGTATCGCCGAAGAAATGACGTGACTTTAACAAGGTCGCGCCGGCAATCACAGGCACAGCCATAATCATCGAAAAACGAGCGGCAGCAACGCGGCTAAAGCCTCTGGCACGCGCGGCTGTCATGGTGACGCCAGAGCGCGAAGTGCCGGGGATGAGGGCAAATATCTGTGCAACGCCAATAAAAAACGCATCACGCATTGTCATATGTTCAGCCTGTTTTGTGTCGGGGTAATCCTTATCGGCCTTATAGAGCAGGCCGGCAAAGATAAGGTTCGCAAAGGCCACAGTGATCGCGAGGCGCAAAAAGGCTGGATCAAGCAATTCAACCACCAGACCGACAAGGATGACAGGCAGGCTGGCGATAATCACCATCAGTGCGAGTGATAGGCCGCCCTTGTCGCGCGTGCCAAACGTTGCCATCCCTATGGTCATGGCGATGATCTCTTTGCGGACATAAAGCAAAACCGCGCCTAATGTGCCAAAATGTGCGGCGACATCAAATAGCTGGCCTTGATCCGCAAAGCTTGTGACAGCTGGCAATAACACCAGATGCCCTGAGCTTGAAATAGGCAAGAATTCGGTGATGCCCTGTATCAGGGCCAAGATAATCATGTGGCTTGTATCTAACATCATGGCTGGACAGTAACGAGGCTCTTCTTATTGTGCAAGAGGG
>DBMZ01000117.1:3904-10289 GCA_002299005.1 Alphaproteobacteria bacterium UBA685
GGGCAAAGCGGCCTTCGCATAGGGTATATGGCCGATTTGGTACTAAATACAGGCAATCTTCGAATCAACCCGGCAAGTTACGCTGATTTTACTTGAAATTTAGAATAAAATGGGTCATGATTGTTGTCCATTTAACGAATCCTCACTTGCCATAATCGATAAAAAGGGATGTGGCACCCGATTGTAAGGAGCAGGTCATGGCCTCTAACATGTTGAAGTTTGTAAAGACTGAAAAGCAAATGCCGGCAAAGCGCACCGCAGATGAGCGCGCGAAGGATTTTGATGAGATTTATCGCGATTTCTCAAAAGGCAAAGCCGAAGAACAAGCAAGCCGTTGTTCGCAATGTGGTGTGCCTTTCTGTCAGGTAAATTGCCCGCTTCATAATAACATCCCAGATTGGTTGATGTTGACGGCCGAAGATCGCTTGCAAGAGGCCTATGAGGTCTCATCTGCGACCAATAACTTCCCAGAGATTTGTGGCCGTATCTGCCCGCAAGACCGTTTGTGTGAAGGTAATTGTGTGATTGAGAAAGGCTTTGAGTCTGTCACAATCGGCGCGGTTGAAAAATATATCACGGAGACAGCGTTTGAGAATGGCTGGGTGAAGCCTGCCTCTCCTATTGCAGAGCGTGCTGAATCTGTTGGCATTATCGGCGCTGGCCCGGCGGGCCTGTCAGCGGCTGAAATGTTGCGTCGCAAAGGCTATCAGGTGACAGTCTATGACCGCTATGACAGAGCAGGCGGTCTTTTGATGTATGGTATCCCCGGCTTCAAGCTTGAAAAAGATATCGTTGAGCGCCGCGCAAAATTGCTAACAGATGGCGGTGTGACGTTTAAATTAAACTGTAACATTGGCACAGATATCAGCTTTGATGAGATTAAGGGCGCGCATAATGCGGTGCTTATCGCAACAGGCGTCTATAAGGCCCGTGATGTGAAATTGCCGGGCGCAGGCCTTGACGGTGTGGTGCCAGCTTTATCGTATTTGACGGCGTCTAACCGTAAATCTTTGGGTGATGATGTGCCTGAATTTGATGGTGGCATGCTGAATGCGAAGGGCAAGGATGTGGTTGTCATTGGCGGCGGTGATACCGCGATGGATTGTGTGCGCACAGCCATTCGCCAAGAAGCTAAATCTGTGAAATGCCTGTATCGTCGTAATAAGGCTAATATGCCGGGCTCACAACGTGAAGTGCAAAATGCCGAAGAAGAAGGCGTCGATTTCCAGTGGCTATCAGCCCCGCAAGCCTTTACAGGTGACGGCCATGTTGAAGCTGTGATGGCACAGCGTATTCATTTGGGTCAGGCAGATGAGACAGGCCGCCAAGTGCCACAGATTATCGAAGATTCAACCTATAAGCTTGAGGCTGATTTGGTTATTAAGGCGCTTGGGTTTGATCCTGAAGATTTGCCAAGCCTATTTGGTCAAGAGCAGTTGCGTGTCTCAAAATGGGGCACAGTGGCAATTGATTGGAAATCAATGATGACAGATATGCCGGGCGTCTTTGCCGCCGGTGATATCGTGCGCGGTGCCTCGCTTGTGGTGTGGGGCGTGCGTGACGGCCGTGATGCCGCAGAGCGCATTCATTCCTATGTACAAGCAGAGCTAGCCGGTGAAACAAAGGCTGTTGGCTAAGTGCCAGCCACATGTCTTTTGGGAGAAGTAAGATGAGCAATAAAACATTGTTAGACTCAACATCATTAAATGCAGAAGCGTACCTTGCGCGCCGTGCGAAAAATGAAGCATTGCTGGGCGATGCTGGCATTTATAATCCGCAGATGGAACATGATAATTGCGGCGTTGGCTTTGTTGCGGCAACAGATGGCAAGCCATCACGTGCGGTGGTCGAAGCAGCGATTGAAGCGCTACAATCTATTTGGCATAGAGGCGCTGTTGATGCGGATGGTAAGACAGGCGATGGCGCCGGTATCCATATCGCGATCCCGCGTGATTTCTTTATCGAGCATATCGCACGCACGGGTCATAAGGATAATGGTGACAAGCTAGCGGTTGGTATGGTGTTTTTGCCACGCCAAGATTTGAATGAGCAAGAAACTTGCCGTTGCCTTATTGAGCAAGAAATTTTGGCAATGGGCTATCAGATCTATGGCTGGCGTCAGGTGCCAACAGATACACAAGCCCTTGGCCAAAAGGCGATGGCAACACGCCCTGAGATTGAGCAAATTATGTTCTCAATGCCAAGCGATATGAGCGAAGAAGAAGCTGAGCGCCAGCTATTTGTCTCGCGTCGTCGTATCGAAGAAGCGGCCCTCAAAGCACAAGTGACTGATTTTTATATCTGCTCTCTTTCAACACGCTCTATCATCTATAAGGGCATGTTCTTGGCAGAGCAGGTCACAGCCTTTTATCCAGACCTGCTTGATGAGCGTTTTGTCTCTGATTTTGCGGTCTATCATCAGCGCTATTCAACAAACACCTTCCCGACATGGCGTCTAGCACAGCCGTTCCGCGTGCTTGCCCATAATGGTGAGATTAACACAGTGCGCGGCAATATGAATTGGATGGCCTGCCACGAAGACAGAATGCAAAGCGATCTGTTTGGCAAGGCGGTGGAAGATATTAAGCCAATTATCGCCAAAGGCTCATCAGATTCAGCCGCGCTTGATTCAGTGTTTGAATTGATGCTGCATGGCGGGCGTGATTTGCCAATGGTTAAGACGATGATGATCCCGCAAGCAATTGATGTGGATGGCTCGTCTGATTTGGCCCAGCTTTATGCTTATTGTAATGCGGTGATGGAACCATGGGATGGCCCGGCGGCTATTGCGGCGTTTGCGGGTGAATGGGCGATTGGCGGGACTGACCGTAATGGCCTGCGCCCAATGCGCTATACGCACACAAAATCAGGTTTGCTTATCGCAGGCTCTGAGACAGGTATGGTTGTGGTGCCTGAGGACCAGATCATTGAACGTGGCCGTTTGGGGCCGGGTGAGATGATCGGCGTGAACTTGGCTGAAGGCAAGTTGCTGCATGATGCGGAAATCAAAGAAGCGCTTAAGAGCCGCTCTAATTGGGGCGAGTGGATTGGCCGTTCAGAAAAGATGGATGCGCTTCTGGCAAAGGCTAAAATCTCAAAGCTTGATTTGCCAGATACTGATACATTGCGCCGCCGCCAGCTGTTGGCTGGTTGGACGCTTGAAGATATGGAATTGCTCCTCCAGCCAATGGCAGAGGGTGGCAAAGAGGCGATTGGCTCAATGGGTGATGATGCGCCTTTGGCGGTGCTATCAAGCAGCTATCGCGGTTTGCATCATTTCTTCCGCCAGAATTTCTCGCAAGTCACGAACCCACCGATTGACAGCTTGCGTGAACGTCATGTGATGACCTTGCGCACACGTCTTGGTAATTTGGGCAATATCCTTGATGAAGCGCCAGAGCAATGTGATCATCTCTTGCTTAATTCGCCTATTTTGACCAATTCAGAATATGCCGCTTTGGTCGCTCATTTGGGTCGCAAAGCCGCGGTGATTGATTGTACCTATGAGGCTGATTCAGGTGATGATGGCCTTAGCAAGGCGCTTGACCGTATTCAAGAAGAAGCTGAGACAGCGGTGCGTGGTGGGTGTGAGCATATCATGCTAACAGACGCATCTGCTGATGCCGCGCGCATGCCAATTCCGATGATTTTGGCAACCGGCGCGGTGCATTCGCATCTTGTGCGTGAACAATTGCGCACCTTTGCGTCTGTGAATGTGTCATCTGGTGAATGTCTTGATGTCCATCATTTCGCCGTGCTAGTCGGTGTTGGCGCGACGACCATCAATGCTTATTTGGCTGAATGGTCAATTGCCGAACGTATGGAAAAAGGCCTTCTTGAAGGGCTCACCTTGTCAGATGCGATGGCGAATTTCAAAAAGGCTATCGAAGATGGCTTGCTGAAGATTATGTCAAAGATGGGCATCTCAGTGATTGCCTCTTATCGCGGTGGTTATAATTTTGAGGCGCTAGGGCTATCACGCTCGCTTGTCGCAAAATATTTCCCGCCAATGTCATCACGCATCAGCGGGCTTGGCCTTAGTGGTATCCAGTCTCGTATGGGTCAAATGCATGAAAAAGCCTTTGGTGGTGAAGCTGAATTCCTGCCTGTGGGTGGCTTGCTTCGTTACCGTAAATCAGGTGAGCGCCATGCGTTTGATGGGCAGATGATCCACGCGATGCAGCATGCCTGTAACACAGGCTCTTATGATAGCTGGAAGAAATATGTCGGGATTGTTGAACGCCAAGGCCCTGTGAATCTGCGCGATTTGCTTGATTTTAAATCAGGGGGATCTGAAATCCGTGTAGAGGAAGTTGAATCTATCACTGAGATCAGAAAGCGTTTGGTATCACCGGGTATTTCTTTGGGCGCGCTTAGCCCTGAGGCGCATGAGACACTCTCGATTGCGATGAACCGTATTGGCGCCAAATCAGATTCAGGTGAGGGCGGGGAAGATCCAGAACGCTTTAACCTGCGCCCGAACGGTGATAACCCATCTAGTGCGATTAAACAGGTCGCCTCTGGTCGCTTTGGTGTGACAGCGGAATATCTGAATAATTGCCAAGAGCTTGAAATTAAGGTCGCCCAAGGCGCAAAGCCAGGTGAAGGCGGCCAGCTGCCAGGTATTAAGGTGAATGAGATTATCGCTAAATTGCGTCACTCAACACCGGGTGTGACATTGATCTCCCCGCCGCCGCATCACGATATTTACTCTATCGAAGATTTGGCACAGTTGATTTATGACCTTAAGCAAATCAACCCTGAAGCACGTGTCTGTGTAAAGCTGGTTGCCTCAACAGGTATCGGTACGATTGCCGCTGGTGTGGCAAAGGCAAAGGCAGATACAATCTTGATCTCAGGCCATGGCGGCGGCACAGGTGCCAGCCCGCAATCATCGATTAAGCATGCAGGCATGCCGTGGGAAATCGGTCTATCTGAAGTGCATCAAGTTCTGTCGATGAATGATTTGCGTGACAAGGTTGTGCTTCGCACAGATGGCGGCTTGAAAACAGGTCGTGATATTGTGGTTGCCGCGATGCTTGGCGCAGATGAATATGGTATCGGCACATCAGCGCTTGTCGCAATGGGCTGTATCATGGTTCGCCAATGTCATTCAAACACATGTCCTGTGGGTGTCTGTACACAGCGTGATGATTTGCGTGATAAATTTGAAGGCACACCTGATAAGGTCGTCCAGCTATTTACGCATGTCGCAGAAGAAGTGCGTGAGATTTTGGCCTCACTTGGCTTTAGCTCATTGCAAGAGATTATTGGTCGCACGGACCTTCTCTCGCAAGTATCACGTGGTGATGCGGCATTGGATGATTTGGATTTGAACCCTATCTTGGTGCAAGCGATTGCGCATGGCCAGCGTGGCGGCAATATCAAAGCGGCGCGTGTGGAAGTGCCAGATACGCTTGATGCGCAAATTGTACATGATGCCCAAACCGCGCTTGAGACAGGTGGCAAGATGCAGCTATCTTATAATATCGAGAACACACAGCGTGCTATCGGTACAAGATTATCATCTCATCTAGTGCGCCGATTTGGTATGACAGGCCTGCCAGAAGGGCAGATTAATATCCGCCTTCGTGGTCCTGCGGGCCAGTCTCTTGGCGCCTTTGCGGTGCAGGGCTTGCGTCTTGATATCATCGGTGATGCGAATGACTATGTCGGCAAGGGTCTGTCAGGGGGCATGATCACTGTGCGCCCATCAGTGGCAGCCAGCTTTGCCGCCGCGCAAAACACGATTATCGGTAACACAGTGATGTATGGTGCGACCGCTGGTACATTGCTTGCCGCTGGTCAGGCGGGCGAGCGTTTATGTGTTCGTAACTCTGGCGCGATTGCGATTGTTGAGGGCTGTGGCTCTAATGGTTGTGAATATATGACAGGTGGCGAGGTCGTGATTTTGGGTGAGGTAGGCTCAAACTTTGGCGCAGGTATGACAGGCGGCATGGGCTTTATCTATGATGAAGCGGACAGCTTTATGGATAATGTGAATAAAGAGACCTTGCATATCACACGCATCTCAACCGATTATTGGGCAGAGCATCTAAAGTCGCTGGTCGAAAGACATGCGTCCGAGACAGAATCTGCGATGGCAAATGCCTTGCTAAATAACTGGGATAAATCGGTGGGTCATTTCTGGCATGTCGTGCCAAAGGAACTTTTGGCAAAGCTACCTCATGCGCTTGCTGAGGAAGATGAGATGAGGCATGTCGGATAATCTGGCATTACCATCGGGCGTGACATTGCGCCCTGAGACAGACGCGGATAAAGCGGCGGTTGATGCGTTAATCGCCGCCGCTTTCGGCCCTTCGCGCCATAAAAGAAGCGTGCGTCATTTGCGCCAAAGCACGCCTGTTGCCAGCCTGTGCTTTGT
>DBMZ01000037.1:0-1406 GCA_002299005.1 Alphaproteobacteria bacterium UBA685
CTTGCCAGCATGGTCAAAATTCGCAATCACTTGCAAAGAAGATAATTTGAAACAAAAAGAGGCAGCATCATGGATGATAAATTATTTGAAACAGGCCTAGCCCAGCGCAAAGCCACCCTTGGCGCAGACTATGTTGAGAAAAACTTGGCCGCCGCAGATGATTTCACGCGCCCATTCCAAGAGGCAATGACCGCTTGGTGTTGGGGTTTTGGCTGGGGTGATGAGACGATTGACGCCAAAACACGCTCTATGATGAACCTATCGATGATTGGCGCGTTGGGCAAAATGCATGAATGGGAAATCCATTGTAACGGGGCTATCCAAAATGGCGTAAGCGTCGAGGAAATCCGCGCCATTATCCATGTAATCGGCATTTATTGCGGCGTCCCACAATCACTAGACTGCTTCCGCGTTGCCAGAAAAGTCCTAAATGAGCATGGGCTATTAGACGAATAGACGCCTAAAAAACCTAAAAACGATAGAATGAGGCGGCGGTTTTGCCAAAGATCTGGTCCTGCATATCTTGCGGGATCAGTGCCTCATAGGCGGCCATCAACCTGTGATAATCAGAGGTCAGCGAACAGACAGGAAAGTTTGAGCCATACATCACACGCTGGGGGCCAAACTGGTCAATAATTGTCTCGACTATCGGTGCAAAATCATCTGCCTGCCAGCCATGCGCGAACATGCCAAGGCCTGATAATTTGGCGCTTACTTGCTCCATCGAAGACAGAGATTGCAATGATTTGGCCCATGCGGCAATCCCCGCCGCGCTTCTATCATAGGGTGAGCCTGCATGACACAAAGCCACCGGCAAATCTGGCACCTCTGATAGCACCTCTGCCATTGGCACCATTAATTCGGGCAATAATTGCAAATCAAAGGACAGCCCATGGCGTGCCAGCAAGGCAAGACCATCACGAAAGGCTGATGATGTGATAAGCTCTCTTGTCCCTGTCAGCGCATCTTCGCCTGGCGCGCGGCCGATAATCTGGCGCACCCCTGCCACAGATGACAAAGATGTAAGGGCCTGCAGGTCAGCCGCTAAATTTGGTGAGGCGAGATCACAAAACGCCACTTGGCGCATATGCCAATTCATTTGCCGGCTGGTGGATTGCGCAATCCCATCAACCCAGCGCGCCTCTGCCAGACCATCTTGCGCGCCAACCTGAATATGCACAGAGCCTTCAAAGCCATGGGCCCGCGCATCATGGGTAAATTCATCAAGCAGATAATCACGCGCAATCGGCGCAGGATCACCAAAAAACCGCACCTCTCCCTTGGCCATCAACCACGGGTAATGAACCGCTTTTAAATCCCATAAATGATGATGCGCATCTAATCTCATAGACTCATACGTCCCTATTCTTGCCCCTTGCCGCTACCCAGCGCCCTATTACAGCGCC
>DBMZ01000037.1:1495-9616 GCA_002299005.1 Alphaproteobacteria bacterium UBA685
CGCCCTATTACAGCGCCCTAGTCCATTGCCTGATGTGCGGCGAAAATATCAAAGCCCATCTGGTCAAATAATTGGCCATAATCAAGCAACACCCAATTCTCCATAATCTTGCCATCTGCGATACGGTAAAAATCCATCACGCGCAAAGTCATCGCCTTGCCTGTGGCTTTGACGCCCAGATAATCACCTTGATGCGTCATCGTCATAGATGGCCAGCCAGAGACGGCGGCATAATTCCCCTCACCTATGCGGCAATAATGATTGCCCCCCTTACGGTCGGGGAAGGCGCGCAGGAATGATTCGCGGTGATCTTTGACAAACCCTTCCCAGCGATAATTAGAGCCAATACCGCAAGGGCCATACCACATCATATCATCATGCCAATAGCCATCATCACCTGTTTGCGACTTTGACTCAAAGCTGTCGGGATCAAAGACATGCAAATCACCCAGCATCCCCTCAACCACATCCAAAGAAGCCGCGCCATCGCCGATATTTGGCATCACCCCATCATGCGTCGCAGGGCCGGGGAATAGGATTTCAGTCCCGAGCTCTTCTGCGATTGGCAGGCGGCGTGCTTGACGCATTAAATCGATAAAATCGGGGATAAGACGCGCCAAGGTAATCTTGCCATCTGCCACTTGATAAAATTCACCTGACCGCAAAAAGGCCAGCGAATCATGCGGGCGCACACCACATAGGGGCGCTTTGAAATTACCAACATAATGCACAACGGCGCTAATCCATTGACCGCCAAAATCACGGCGATTATCGGCCGCGATAAATATCTCATCACGCCGACGTGTCGCATCAAGGGCGGCGCGCAAGGGGCGATAAAACCCGTCAAGCACAGCGTCTCTGCCGACAAGCTGGTTAATCGGATGGGCAACGTCAAACACCACATCCTCTGCCAGAATCTCAGCCGCCACTGCCTCAAGACCCTCATCAGGCACAGATACCAGCCGTTGCAGGCCATCATATATTTTATTCACGCTCGCCTTATTCATGGGGAACCCCTTACCAGCCATCCAGTTTATAACCATCTCATTTATTAATGGCATTTTGAAATAATTTACCCTTTTGCAAAAAGAGCTTGCCAAGCCAAATGAGAATTGTCTAGCATTTTTGAATAGGTATGCAAAAACGCATTTCTTGAGGATGTTTCGTGCGCCAAGTGCCATAGAAACAAGGATATAAAACAGTATAATTGGTGGCTTATGTCTGAAATTCAGTTACGTCATATTTCAAAACGCTGGGGTGATTTTGTTGGGGTGGATGATTTCAACCTCACAATCGCTGATCAAGAATTTCTGGTGCTTCTTGGCCCATCAGGCTGTGGCAAGACGACTACTATGCGGATGATTGCCGGCCTTGAGAGCATCACCGATGGTGAGATCGCCATCGATAATAAAGTCATTAATGATTTGGAGCCAAAAGACCGTGATGTGGCGATGGTCTTCCAATCCTATGGCCTGTATCCCAACATGAATGTGTATGAGAATATTCGCTTTCCGTTGAAGGTTCGCAAAATTGATGAGGCAAGCCATGATGAGCGGGTGCGCCGTGCCGCTGATATGGTGGAGCTTGGTGAATTTTTGCACCGCAAGCCAGCTGAATTATCAGGCGGCCAACGCCAGCGTGTCGCCCTTGCAAGAGCGATTGTAAGAGAGCCGAACGTCTTCTTGATGGATGAGCCTCTGTCAAACCTTGATGCCAAATTGCGCGTCTCTACCAGAGCCCAGATTAAGCATCTTCAGCATGAATTAAAGGTCACCACCATCTATGTGACGCATGATCAGATTGAGGCAATGACGCTTGCTGACCGTGTGGTCGTGATGAATAAGGGCATCGTCCAACAGGTCGGATCGCCCACCGAAATATATGACCGCCCCGCCAATATTTTTGTCGCAGGCTTCATTGGCAACCCTGCCATGAATTTGGTCAAAGGCACATTAAAGGGCGGCAATTTTACCGCCGAAAATATATCTATAAAGGGCCTAGACGGGCCTGATGGCCCTGTCATGCTTGGCTTTAGGGCTGAAGATGTCAGCCTTGCGACCAGCGCGGCCAAAGCCAAAACAGCTGAGATTAACGCGCCTCTTTATACCCAAGAATTATTGGGGGAGGCTGTGATGCTAAACCTGACGGTTGGCGGCGGCATTATCTCGGTCAAAACAGATAAAGAGTTTCGGGCAAAAATCGCAGATGAGATCTGTGTCAACGTGCCCGCAAAATTATGTCACCTGTTTGATACAAAAACAGGGACACGGCTTGATGATACCGCATAGGCCTTCGGCTTTGGTGTCAATCATGACCATCACCGCCTCTGGCACCTCTTAATAAGGGGGCGCCAGAGTTTAAATGACAAAGTGGCAAACAGGGAGAAACCAAAAATGCGTACCATTTTGAAAACAGCACTATTTGCAGGGGCAATGTCACTATTGAGTGGCGGCGCATCTGCGGCTTGTGATTTCAACAACACATCGACTGTGAAATCACTTTCAGCTGGCTTTGAAGCTTGGAAAGCTGTGACATCTGCCATGGCAGAATGTGGCAATGTCGAAGCTGAGCTAGATCAAGAATTCCGTAAAAAGCAACCAGATGCTTTTGCAGCTAGCCCCTCATTATATCATGTTGGTGGTGTCGCAAACTCAACAGCTGTGCCTCTCATCGATGCTGGCACAATCCGCCCGCTAGACGATTTGGTCGCCAAGCATGGTGGCCAGCTAAAGCCGAACCAGCTTGTGCGTATTGACGGCAAAATCATGGCGATCGCGATGATGGTTAACGCCCAGCATCTGATGTATCGCAATGACATCTTGTCTGATTTAGGCATCGCAGAACCACAAACATATGAGCAAGTTTTGGCAGCGGCCGAAAAGATCAAAGCCGCAGGCGTTGTTGACTACCCGCTAGGTGGTACGTTCAAATCAGGCTGGAACTTGGCAGAAGAATTCGTCAACATGTATATGGGTTATGATGGTGAGTTCTTTAATTCAGACCTGTCACCATCAATCAACAATGCCAACGGTGTTGCCGCATTGGAAATGATGAAGGCGCTTAGTGCCTATATGGATCCAGAATATCTTGTGTCTGATTCAACCTATGTGCAGCAGCAATTCCAGCAAGGTAAAATTGCGATGGCAAACCTGTGGGCATCACGTGCCGCCGCTATGGATAATGCGGATGAGTCACAAGTTGTTGGCAAGGTCACAATGTCAGCCGCCCCAACCGTTGCAGGTGGCTCAACCCCTGCCTCAACATTATGGTGGGATGGTATCGTGATTGCGTCAAACATCTCAGACGCAGATGCTGAAAACGCCTTTAAGGTAGCGATGGAAGGCATTGATACAGAAATGGTCAAGGCCAATAATGACGCCGCTGTTTGGCTGGTTGACGGCTATGAGCCAACAGCCACAGCCGCAGGTGCTTTTGCAACCGCGTCAAACGGTGCCAAGCCATACCCAGCATCAAAGCAGATGAGCCTGATGCACACAGCTTTGGGTAATGGTATTGCCGCCTTCTTGACAGGTGAGAAAGGTGCTGCACAAGCCCTTGCTGATATCGAAGCTGATTATACAACAGCTGCAAAAGAAGCAGGCGTGCTATAGCACCCATCAACCTATATCTTTGCAAAGGGCAGTCATTTGCCCTTTGCGTTTTTCTTAATAACTTTTTTAATGCTTCTTAAGTTCAGATGGTGAGCATAGATGAATAAAAAGACCTTTGCGGCCTTTGTGGGCCCGTCTGTTGCGATGATGCTTCTGTTCATTGCGCTGCCATTGGCAACAGTCTTTATGCAGAGCTTCCATGTGACTATCCCTGTGACAGACACGGTGGAGATTGAGACCTGCACGCCTGGTTTTGCGGGCCAGACATGTGTGACCAAAATTGAAACACGCCCTGTTTTTGATGCGGCGGGCAACCCCACAACCACGACTAAATTTGTTGGCTTTGGCTCTTACCAAAAAGTCCTGCGCCTTGGCGATGCGGCGGCGGCGCTTGCCAAATCAAGCTGGCATGATTTGATGCTGATTGATTTCTGGAAGGCCTTGCGCTTTACGGTCACCTTCACGCTTATCACCTTGCCGCTTGTCCTTGGGGTCGGGCTTGCCATCGCATTGGCGGTGAATAATGCGACCAAGGCGATGAAAGGGCCAATTATCTTTGTCTCCTTACTGCCCTTTATCATCACCCCTGTGATTGGCGCTTTATCTATTCGCTGGCTTTTTATTGGGGATGGGATTTTGACCGCGGGCCTTGAATGGTATTTAGAACGCGATCTCTCCTTATTCGCGCAAGCATGGACGCTTGAGATTTTGATGCTTTTCTATCGTGTCTGGCATGTCGCGCCCTTTGCGTTTGTGGTGTTCTATGCTGGCCTTCAGACGGTTAATCAGGACACGATTGAATCAGCTATCATTGATGGTGCCTCGCGCTTTGAGCGTCTGCGCTTTGTGATTATCCCGCATATTATGCCGCTTGTTGTGTTTGTCAGCTTGATTCATCTGATGGATAGCTACCGAGTCTTTGAAGAGATTGTTGGCTTCTCATCCCAAGCGCATGTGATCTCATTGCAATGGCTGACCTATGATTTGCTCTCGCCCGATGATTCAGGCAACCGCTCTATCAGCCGTGCCTCGGCAAGTGCGATGCTCACCATGCTTGGCATTGTGCTTATCCTTGCCCCTCTATTGCGCCGCACATGGCAAGATTTCACGAAAGGCCGCATTTAATGTCTGATGCATTATTCAAACAACCTTTGCGCTTACGCCTCGCCTCTGCTGGCTTCCTTAGCCTGTGGTGCCTCATCGCGGCTTTTCCGATTGTCTGGATTGCGGTTCTCAGCTTTAAAGAGCCGATTGATAGTTTTGCGCAAAACCCCCTCAACGTCATTATGGGGCCGACGACTTTATCAAATGGCAAGGGCCTGTCGCTGATTGATGTGGTGTTTGGCATCGCGACCTTATTTGGCGCTTATCGTTTTGCGACAAACATCCTAAGCCCGCGCGTTAAGGCCTATAGCCCGCAAGGCTATTTGGCTTTTGGCTGGATTGTTGGCGCGGCGACATTCGCACTTGGCTTTGTCTTTATCTTTACGATTATCTTGCCCGCTATTACGGGCTTTTTGAACAATATATTAGGCCCGCTTGGCACCCCAATTATCGGCCATACACTCCAGCATTATTACGCGGTATGGGTGGATAATGCCTTTTATGAGAATTTCATTAATTCGCTGATTGTGACCGCAGGTGTGACGACTATATCGCTGACTGTCGGCACGCTCGCAGGCTATGGGCTGGCGCGTGCTGGTACGATGTTAGCCTTTTGGATTTTGATCATCGCACTTGTATTTCGCGCATTGCCGCATTCGGTTTTGGTCGCAGGCTATCTGCCTTTCTTCATCAATTCGCGCGAGATCCTAGAGCCGTTATTTGGCACCTCAGCCCCCACCCTTTATGGCCAGCCTTGGGCGGTCATTGCGGTGCTTGTAGCGATTAACCAGCCTTTCACGATTTGGATGCTGCGTTCGTTCTTCCAGAATATTCCAGCAGAGCTTGATGAGGCGGCGCGGGTTGATGGTTGCACGCATTTCCAAGCCTTTCGGTGGGTGATTATGCCTGTCATGTGGCCGGGCGTTATCACGACAGGTCTGTTTTCATTCTTGCTTGCCTATAATGATTTCTTGGTCACCAGCCTTTTGCTTGATGCCCAAAACCAGACGATGGTGCCAGCGATCACCGGCTATTTTAACCGCGAGACCACAACCACAGATCAAGTCGAAGCCGTGGCGGCGGCTGTCTCTATCACCGCGCCGCTATTCTTGCTTGTGATGATTTTCCAACGCCAGATTGTCTCTGGCCTAACCGCAGGAGCTGTCAAAGGATGAAGGGTTCACGTCCCGAACAAGCTGTCTTATCAAAGGACACTGATCTTAGCAAAACCGCCGAGACAAAGGCCGTCATTGAGGGCATGGTGGATGGTCTGAATGATCATCGTATTGCCGATATTGGTGACTTCTTTTCTGAGAGCTTCCGCTGGATGGGCAATCAGGGATGCGGCACAAAAGAGGGCTTGCGCGCGTTTCAAGAGAATTGGCAAAAGCCGTTCCAAGCCGCTTTTTCAGATAAGGTCTGCATTGATGAGGCGCGGCTTTATATGGGCGAATGGGCGGCCGCCTTTGGGCGCCAAGAAGCCACGCATTCAGGCACATTCATGGGCGTTGCGCCAACTGGCAAGACGGTTGAAATTCGCTATATGGATTTCTGGAAAGTCGTCGATGGCAAGATTGTTGATAATTGGGTGATGGTCGATTTCCCCTACGTCCTCTCACAGCTTGGTGTTGATTGCTTTAATGGCGAGGGATGGGAAGCGTTTGATGATGGCACAAAGACCCCGCCCGCCCCTTAAACAAACCTAATGATAGATATAAACGAGACATTTTGATGACAGTTCGATTTCTAAAGACAAGCAAACCGCAAACAGAGCGCGCAGAAGATGATGCGAAAGTGCGCCAAATTGTCGAGACCACCCTTGCTGATATTGAGGCAAGAGGCGATGAGGCTGTGCGCGAGTTGGCCGAGAAATTTGACAATTATTCGCCGGCCTCTTACCGCCTCTCACAAGATGAGATTGACGCGCTGATAGCCGAGGTTAGCCCGCGCGATATGGAAGATATCCAATTTGCGCATGATCAGGTCAAAGCCTTTGCTAAGGCCCAACGCGCCTCTATGACAGATATCGAAGTTGAGACCATGCCGGGGGTTATTTTGGGGCATAAGAATATCCCTGTGCAATCTGTTGGCTGTTATGTGCCGGCGGGCAAATTCCCGATGGTTGCCTCTGCGCATATGTCTGTTCTGACTGCCTCTGTTGCGGGCGTGCCGCGCATTGTTGCCGCCACCCCGCCTTTCCAAGGCAAGCCAAATCCGGCTGTTATCGCGGCGATGCATCTTGGCGGCGCGCATGAGATCTATGTCCTTGGCGGCATGCAAGCCATTGGCGCCATGGCCCTTGGCACACAGACGATTGAGCCTGTGCATATGCTTGTTGGCCCGGGTAATGCCTTTGTCGCCGAAGCCAAACGCCAGCTATTTGGCCGTGTCGGCATTGACCTATTTGCTGGCCCGACAGAGACCATGGTTATCGCAGATGAAAGCGTCGATGCTGAGATGTGCGCAACCGACCTTTTGGGCCAAGCAGAGCATGGCTATAACTCGCCCGCCGTCTTGCTGACAAATTCAGAAAAATTGGCAAAGGAAACCTTGCAGGAAATTGACCGTCTATTAAAAATCCTGCCAACCGCTGATACCGCCTCTGTCTCATGGGCGGAATATGGCGAGGTGATTGTCTGTGATGATTATGATGAAATGCTGGCGGTCGCTGATGATATCGCCTCAGAACATGTGCAGGTGATGACTGACAGAGATGATTGGTTCCTTGAGCATATGACCTGCTATGGCGCGCTGTTTTTGGGGCCGCGCACGAATGTCGCGAATGGCGATAAGGTCATTGGCACCAATCACACATTGCCGACCAAAAAAGCCGGTCGCTATACGGGCGGTCTTTGGGTTGGCAAATATCTAAAGACGCATTCCTATCAGAAGATCACAACAGATGAGGCGGCGACAAAAATCGGCGCCTATGCCTCGCGCCTTTGTATGCTTGAGGGCTTTGTTGGCCATGCAGAACAGGCCAATGTGCGCGTGCGCCGTTATGGGGGCCGCAATGTGCCCTATGGCGAGGGGGCTGAATAATGCCATCACACCCTAACCAGCATAAAGCCCTGTTCGCCCCGTTCAAAGAGGCCTTTTATGAGGGGGATAAAACGGCCGTCAAAGCCGCCATGGCAGACTTGTTTGCGCCAGATTGCCTGTTTCATATGTGTCATCCCTTTGGCGATCTCATTGGCCCTGATGCCTATTATGAGGCGGTGATAGCACCTTTATTTGCGGCCATGCCAGATCTTGAGCGTCGTGATTTTATCATCATGGCAGGCACGACAGAACATGGCGGCAATTGGCTTGGCTGTGGTGGTAATTTTATCGGCACATTTGCGACGCCCTTTTTGGATATCCCGCCCACAGGCCATCTTGCGCATATGCGCTTTCATGAATTCTA
>DBMZ01000037.1:9727-16632 GCA_002299005.1 Alphaproteobacteria bacterium UBA685
ATGATGCAGGCCGATGCGTGGCCGCTTGCCCCCTCATTGGGCCGTGAATGGGCTATCCCGGGGCCAGCCTCGCAAGATGGCTTGAGCCTAACAGACGCAGACCCTGCTTTGTCTGCCGCCTCATGCCAGCATATTGTTGATATGCTAACCGCGATGAAGCGCCACCCCGCAGAAGGTGGCCCAGAGGTTATGGAGCTAGACCGCTATTGGCATCCGCGCATGACATGGTATGGGCCAGCTGGCATTGGCACAGGGCGCGGCCAAAATGGCTTTCGCAATTGGCACCAGATCCCGTTTTTGAACGGCATGCCTGACAGGGGCCAATATGTGGGCGATATCACCTATCATTTCTTTGGTGAGGGAAATTACGCCGCTGTCACAGGCTGGCCAGATATGTTGCAAACACATACCCATGATGGCTGGCTTGGTCTGCCACCAACTGGCAAGAAGCTCGAGATGCGGTCACTTGATTTCTGGCGCATGGAAGATGGCAAGATTCGCGAAAATTGGGTCACAGTCGATTTATTACATGTCTATGACCAACTAGGCTTAGATGTCTTTGCCCGCATGCGAGAATTTAACAAAGCACGGCACGGCATGGCGAATTACTCGCCGCTATTAGCTGATTAACCGGGTATCTGATTAAACGGCCCAATAAAACAAGGAACAGGCGCAATGCTAGAGACACATAAAACCCCGTCATTTCGTTTAGATGGCAAAAAGGCGCTTGTGCCGGGTGGCTCATCTGGCATTGGCTTTGGCTGTGCTTGTGCCTTGGCAGAAGCAGGGGCTGAGGTGGTCATTGGCGCGCGCACATCTTCTGCCGTTGATGAGGCAGTAGAGGCACTTCAATCAGAGGGGTATAAAGCCACAGGTGCGGTCATGGATGTCGCAGATATCGCCGGCACCAAAGCCTTGCTAGCGGCGCATGGCCCGTTTGATATTGTCCTTAATTGTGCTGGTATTGCGCGTCATAAACCAGCCCTAGACAGCCAAGATGATGAGGTTTCAGCGGTCTTTGATATCAACCTTAAGGGCGCTTTTTTCTTGCTTATCAATGCCGCACAAATGCTGATTGATGCTGGCAAGCCGGGCTCGCTTATCACCATGTCCTCACAGATGGGCCATGTCAGCGGTGTTGACCGCTCGGTCTATAGCGCGACGAAATTTGGCGTTGAAGGCTTTACCAAAGGCATGGCGATTGAATGGGGCCCGCATAAAATTAGGGTCAACACCATCGCGCCTACCTTTGTGCTAACGGCCCTTACGCAATCAACCTTTGACAGGCCAGAGCGCGCGAAATGGATCCTAGAGAAAATCAAATTAGGCGAGGTGGCACAAATCGAAGATATTATGGGCGGGGCTGTCTATTTGGCGTCAGATGCCAGCCGCATGGTAACAGGCACATCCTTGTTGATTGATGGCGGTTGGACAGCTGATTAGATGTCACGATGAAAGGGGCAGATAAAAGATTATGAAGACAGAACGCATCACATCCATAGATGTCGCAAGAGAAGCGGGGGTCAGCCAATCTGCGGTGAGCCGTGTCTTCTCTGATGGCGGTTCTGCCTCAGCCTCAACCGTGCGCAAAGTCCAAGAGGCGGCGATTAAATTAGGCTATCGCCCGAACGTTCTTGCGCGCTCTCTTATCACGGGCAAGAGTCGGATCATTGGCGTCATTGTTGCCTATCTTGAGAATCAATTTTATCCAGAAACGCTTGAAAAACTCTCTCACAAATTACAAGAGCAAGGCTATCACGTGCTTGTCTTTCTTGCCTCTAACAGCAAGAGTGAGATTGATGATGTGGTGCGTGAAATTCTTGATTATCAGGTTGATGGCATCATCGTTGCCTCTGCCTCACTATCCTCCAGCCTGTCTGCTAGGTGCCAGCGGGCGAATATACCAATTGTGATGTTCAACCGTGTTGATGATATCGCCTCGGCGCATTCTGTGACATCTGATAATTACAAGGGCGGGTTTGAAATTGCCGAATATCTCGTTAAATGTGGCCACCAGAAAATCAGCTATATAGCCGGCTGGGAAGGTGCCTCTACACAAAGAGATCGTGAAGGCGGCTTTCTTGATGGGCTTGCCAAACATAAACGAAAGCTGCATTCACGCGCGGTTGGCAATTATAATCAAAATGAAGCCGCAGACGCCGCGCGTACGATTTGTGCAAGCGATGATAGGCCAGATGCGCTGTTTGTCTGTAACGACCATATGGCCTTTGCGGCGATGGATGTCATCCGCTTTGAGCTAGGCCTATCGATACCAGATGATATCGCGATTATCGGCTATGATGATGTGCCGCCCGCCGGATGGCCATCTTATGATCTGACCACCATGCGCCAGCCGACAAATAAAATGGTTGAGGCATGTGTGACCACCTTGATAAGGCACATAGAAGGTAGCCATAGCGATACCGTAAACACGGTGATCGAAAGCCCCTTCATCATCCGCAACAGCACCCGCAAACACCCTGATTTAAACCACGCATCTAATGAGGAATAAACATGAAAGGCTTTGATCCAAAATTTACAGATTTCCCTGATTATATTATCGGGATCACCAAAGAGATTTGGGAAGATCGTCAAATCGCGACCCTGCATCATTATTACACAGATGATATTATTGTCCGCTCACCTGCCTCGCTTGTGGTTGGCAATAAGGGCGTGATTGCCGCCACGATGGCGACATTGGCAGAATTTCCAGACCGCACCTTGTTTGGCGAAGATGTGATCTGGTCAGGCACGCCTGAGGAAGGCATGCTGTCATCGCACCGTATCATCACCACCGCCACCCATTCAGGCGACGGCGTCTATGGCAAGGCAAGCGGCACCAAATTGCGCTATCGCATTATCGCTGATTGTCATGCGATTAATAATGCGATTAATGATGAATGGCTTATCAGAGACCAAGGCGCGATTGTCCGCCAGCTTGGCTATGAGCCGCTTGATTATGCAAGAGAGATGATAGCAAAAGAAGGCGGCGCAGAGCATGCAAGCCGCCCCTTCCATCCAAAAGATGACCAGCAAGGCCCCTATAAGGGCACGGGCAATGACAATGAATTTGGCGCCCAATATGCCGATATCCTAACCCGTATTATGGGCGCTGATATGGCGGCTATCCCTGATTGTTATGACAGGGCGTGTCATCTTGAATATGCGGGCGGCATCACAGGTCACAGCCATGATTTCGCCGATAAATTCTGGATGGGCCTCCGCGCAAGCTTCCCCTCTGCGACATTTAAAATTCATCATCAAATTGGCCGTGATGATCCCCTGATGCCGCCACGCGCGGCCTTGCGTTGGTCACTCACAGGCAAGCATGATGGCTGGGGCAGCTTTGGTGCGCCAACAGGGGCAGAGGTACATATTATGGGCGCCTCACACGCTGAATTTGGCCCTTGGGGTCTGCGGCGCGAATATGTGCTGTTTGATGAGACGGCTGTCTGGAAACAAATCGCCCTTACGACTGGCTAGACGGCGATAGGCGCAATCACACTTCAAGCATAGGGGGGAGGAGCAAGATGAGCCAACAAATATCACTGACAAAAGACGAGATGGAAGCACGTATCGTGCGCTATGGCGAACTTGTGCCTTGCCGCACGGCCTTTATTGATGCCCATACGCCGGGCTCTGATAAAAAGGAGAATTTCACCATCATTGGCGGCGGTGTCTCTGAAGCAGCTGATCAGCATGTTCATATCACTGAGACGCCCGGCTTTAATATTGGCGCCGCGGGCCAGCCACCCTTTTGCCGTAACTCGCTTCATACGCACCGCACGGCTGAGGTGTTTTTTGTGCTATCAGGCACTTGGCGTTTTTTCTGGGGCCGACATGGTGATGCGGGCGAGGTCACTTTGACCAGCGGAGATATCATTAATATCCCGACAGGCATCTTTCGCGGTTTTGAGAATATTGGCACTGACTATGGTATGATCATGGCTATCTTAGGCGGTGATGATGCCGGCGGCGGTGTGCTATGGGCCCCGGAGGTCATCATTGATGCGCGCGATCATGGCCTTATCTTGGGCGAAAATGGCAGCCTCTATGATACCAAAAAAGGACAGGCTTTGCCCGATAATATCGCGCCCATGCCGCTGATGGATGACGCAGCGCTTGCCCGTATCAAAGAGCCGAGCGTTCAAGAGTTTATCCCCCATTATGTCGCCCGCTATTTAGATTTGATGGCCTATGCCAAACAGGGGCCTGTGGATGTGATATCACCAGATGGTCTGCTTCGTGATAAGCCCGGTTTTGCGATAGATTTCATCGCCAGAGGATCTCTTGGTGATGAGATGTATCAAATAGACGCGCATGAGATTATCATGGTCGCCAAGGGGCATTGGACGCTTGCCTATGAGGGCGGCTCAACCGTTCTTGCCACAGGTGATGTCGCCGCTATCCCGCCAAATTTACCGCATAGGCTTGTCCCGTCTATGTCAGGCGAGGCAGCCTTATATCGTGTGACATCAAATGACGATCCCGCAGGGCCGACTTGGACAGAGGGCCCTTAAACCCCTTAACGCCAATAGGCCTCATCTTTGATAAGGAAACAGATAGCTATGACGAAAATCAGAACAACGCATGTCGGCTCATTGCCCCGCGCACAAGAGGTGGTTGACCTTATCTTTGCACGTGAAAAAGGCGCTGATTATGACAAGGCACTCTTCGATAAAACCATGACCGCCCATGTAGATGCGAGCGTCAAAAAACAGGTTGATGCAGGCATTTCGATTGTCTCTGATGGCGAGACCTCAAAGATCTCTTACGCGACCTATGTTAAAGATCGCTATCATGGTTTTTCAGGCGATAGCCCGCGCAAAGCGCCAGCCGATTTGCTCGCCTTCCCAAGTTTTTTGCAAAGACAGGCCGATTCAGGTGGCACGCCAACCTATGCGCGCCCGATGTGTACCTCGGCTGTCAGCGTCAAAGACCAGAGCGATCTGCATAAGGATATTGCCAACCTCAAAGCGGCGATGGCCAATCATGGGGCCGAACGCGGCTTTATGAACGCCGCATCACCGGGGGTTATCTCGCTGTTTTTGGCGAATGATTTTTACCCAACCAGAGAGGCCTATCTTGAAGCCTTGGCAGAGGCGATGCGCGAAGAATATCGCACCATCATCGAAGCAGGGCTAGACCTCCAGCTTGATTGCCCAGACTTGGCGCTATCGCGTCATATGCTGTTTACCGAGCTATCTGATGATGAATTTGTGAAGGTTGCCAATATGCATGTCGAAGCCTTGAATTATGCGCTATCAGGCCTGCCAAAGGATCAAATTCGTGTCCATATTTGTTGGGGTAATTATGAAGGGCCGCATATTTGTGATATCGCGATGGATAAGGTGTTTGACACCTTAATGAGCACCCATGCGGGCTATGTGCTGTTTGAGACCTCTAACCCCCGCCACGCGCATGAATGGACGGTCTTTGCCGATCGCAAATCAGAGATACCGGACGATAAAATCCTTGTGCCAGGCGTCGTTGATACCACCACTAATTTTGTCGAACACCCTGAATTAGTCGCCCAGCGCATCCAGCGTTTTGTCGATATCATCGGCGCAGATCGCGTGATTGCTGGCTCTGATTGTGGGTTTGGTACATTCGCAGGCTATGGGGCTGTTGACCCTGAAATTGCCTATGCCAAATTGACAAGCCTTGCCGAAGGGGCCGCAAAAATCTCTTAAAGCATAAACCTATTTAACGCCAAATTAACGTTGACCTCTTGTCACCGAATAATTGAGCAATATCACAGGAATAAGGCCTGTCAGCACAATCATCAAAGCTGGCAAGGCCGCCTGTTCTATCATCTCATCCTTGGCATATTGATAGGTAAAGGTCGCGAAGGTCTCAAAATTAAACGGCCGCAATAATAAGGTCATGGGCAATTCTTTCATCACATCCACAAAGACCAGCAATAGGCCTGCCCCCACAGATGGTGAGATAATCGGCACGACAATTTTTGCCAGACTTTCAGACGCATTTTTGCCAAGCAATGTGCTTGCTTCAAACAGATGTTTTGGCACCCGCCCAAGGCCTGTTTCAACCGCGCCATAGCCCACCGCATGAAAGCGCACCATATAGCCGATGGTCAACGCCAAGAGACCGCCGCTAAGGTAAGGCGCCCCAATCATGGCCATAAGCTGGTTAAGCCAACCCATAAACCCCAAAACGCCAATCGCCAAAATTGTTCCCGGGATCGCATAGCCTGTCGCCGCTAGCAGGGCCAGAAGGCGGGCGCCCCTGCCAAGACGATAATGGGTCAGCAGGGCGATGATTAAGCACACCCCCATAATGGCAAGCGCCGCTAGCCCCGCAACTTTGAGGTTATTGGCAAGCATCGGCCAGAAGTTAGCACTGACATCTGCGCTGATACCCTTGGTCAAAAAGCTGGCCAAAATAACGAGCGGGATCACAAAGCCAATCAGCACAGGCACAAGGCAGATAAAATAAACACGCACCCTTCGGCTAGCTGGCAGGGCAATGCGTGGCACGCCTCGTTTGGTGTTTGACAGGTTGGTAAAAGACCGCCGTGATCGCGCATAAAGCTCTGTGCCCAAAAGGCCGATAATCACCACCAGCGCAATCAGCGATAATTGCGCCGCCGCTGGCATATTATTCATGCCAAGCCAGACATTAAAAATACCCAAGGTGAGCGTATCTACCGCGAAATATTCGACTGTGCCAAAATCAGAAATCACTTCCATCAAGACAAGTGATAGGCCGGCAATGATCGCAGGACGCGCCAAAGGAAGCGCGACATCATAGAAAATATCCCGCCCCGATACCATCGCCGCTTCGAACAAGGTGCGCGAGGTTTGACGAAAGGCGGTGCGCGCCATGATATAAATATAAGGGTATAAAACCGCCGCCATCATCACGACCGCCCCGCCAAGCGA
>DBMZ01000037.1:16942-19710 GCA_002299005.1 Alphaproteobacteria bacterium UBA685
CGACTAACAACCCATGCCGCCGAGACGCCAAATAAGCTTGCCAGAAGGCCGACACCGCCCATCAGCAAAATCGTATTCACAAAATAGCGGCCAAGAACCGTCTCAACCAGATGGCCTAGCAACGAAGGCGCCGGCCGCGCGGCCACAAAGAACAGCGCCAGCATAGGGCTTATCAAAAGCAAACATAAGCTTGCTTGTAAGAGCGACCATCTTGTGACAGGGCGAGCAATCATTGCGCATTTTTCCTGAATAATCCCGTTGATAGGCCGCCGCATTTGCGCCCTACCCTGCCCCTATATAGGCCTTTGGGGGATATGATGACAACTGATAATGCGAATTAGTTGCAATTGGTCGCAGGCAAAATAGCGCTCTTACCACCATAAAAAAAATCGCCGGAAAACTGACGATTTTTTAAAATATAAATATCTTAAACTGCACATGATCGTGCTAGCTTTGTACCGCTTTCATAAAGCGGTCTTTGATCACCACAGGATCATGCTCAATCACGGGCACAGGAATATTGCCTGACTCACATTTTGAGATGATGATGGTCATCTTATCATCCGCAAAAGCTGCTTTGACAACACCGGCGGTCTCTTCGGCGGAACATTCAATCACATTCTCACAACCACAAGCGCGCGCGACCTCAGATAGGCTTGTGCGCTTGCCCGTATAAGTGACCTGATCGCCTGTTGAGCCATAAGAGCCATTATCGATAATCAGCAAAATATAATTCGCCGCAGGGTTATTCGCGATGGTTGGCAAGGTGCCAAAATTCATCAAAACAGACCCATCACCATCAACAACCAGCACCTTTTTATCTTGTGCCAACGCAAGGCCAAGACCGATAGATGAGGCAAGGCCCATTGTGCCAAGCATGTAAAAGTTCGATGGCTGATCATCAATCAAATGCATTTCTTGCGATGGCAGACCAATATTTGTGACGACAAGCTTGTCTGAAATAAACGGCACAAGTGTCTTTAAAACATCAGAGCGAATCATTAGTTGACCCCTTTCCAGAAGCTAGCATCAGTTAGAATAGCCACAGGCTTACGCGCCATGTAGCAATGCTTCAAAATACCATCCAACTCATTCACATCCTCATGCGCATGGAAATGATATGTCGGGATATTCAGCTGGTTCAAAAGCGCCTTTGTATGGACGGCCATTTCCACCTGACAGGCCACAGGCTCACCCACCTCACCGCGATAGCTGATAAGCATCGGCAATGGCATGCGATAAAATTGTGTCAATGTCACCAGCGCGTTAATGGTCACACCAATCGCCGTATTTTGCATGATAATCGCAGAACGCTTGCCACCCATCGTCGCACCAGCGCATAGGCCGATACCTTCATCTTCTTTATTAGATGGCACGTGAATGATTGATTTTTCTTGATCTATTTTATCAAGCACACCTGCCAGCTGTTTACATGGCACCGATGTGACAAACTGAATTTCGTTACGCACAAAATCAGCGATAATTTGGTCATTGATTGACATATATCACCCATAATTTGAATTAATAATTGAGCCATAGTGAAACATATTTTTGCATTCCATGTATCACTTATTTTCGCGATTTCAGGAAATTTTGCGCAATTTTATCAAAAACATGAGGTTAAATTATCAAAAATTGCGTATTATGTATATATTTTGCTGTTATCTTGGTGAGGTACGCTTAAATCTCTCTTAGCGCATATCCGGCACCGCGCACGGTACGAAGTAAATCATCTTGCCCCTCAGATGCTTGGCGAAGCGCTTTGCGCAGACGGCTTAGATGCACATCGACGGTGCGATCTTCGACATAGATGCCATGGCCCCAAATTTTGTCCAACAGCTGTTGGCGGCTAAATACTTGACCGGGGCGTTCCATCAATAGCGACAGAATCTTATATTCCTTTGGCCCCAGCACTATCTCTACCCCTGCTTTGCTCACAATCATCTGGCCATGATCAATCATAAGGTCGCCAAGCGTTTGCACCACCCCTTCTTGTGCCGGCGTAGAGCGGCGCAAGACGGCCTTAATCCGTGCGATCAATTCGCGTGGTGAGAACGGCTTGGTAATATAATCATCTGCGCCAATATCAAGGCCGAAGGTTTTATCGCCTTCTTCTCCGCGCGCTGAGAGCATAATCACAGGGGTTGATTTAAGCTCATCTGATTTGCGCACTAATTTGCAGACATCAATGCCTGACATTTCAGGCATCATCCAATCAAGGATAACCAGATCAGGCCGCAGCTCTTCAATCATCTCAGCCGCCTGCCTGCCATCATAGGCCTTATGCACAATATAGCCGGCTTTCGCGAGGTTAAACGATAATAGCTCAACCTGATTAGGTTCATCATCTGCGATTAAAATAGATGCGCTCATAAAGCCACTCTTATCATCATTTCAGCGCCAATAACGGCAGGGTAATGGCAAAGCAGGTTGTTTTGCCTAATTCGCTTGTTATTGTCATATCACCTCTGTGACGATTGACAATATGTTTTACGATCGCAAGCCCAAGGCCCGTGCCACCCTTTTGGCGCGAGCGTGCTTTATCGACACGGTAAAACCGCTCTGTTAAGCGCGGGATATGCCGCTCTTCAATCCCATCACCTTGGTTGGTCACAACCGCCACAGCCTTATTATTTTCAACAGATAGGCTCACATCAATCACCGAATCCGCAAAGCCATATTTAATAGCATTCTCAATCAAATTATGGAACACCTCAACGATTTCATCCACTTCCCCTTGGATGATGACACCCTTATCACCAGAACTA
>DBMZ01000037.1:19845-21237 GCA_002299005.1 Alphaproteobacteria bacterium UBA685
GACGCCACGTGATTTTGGAAAGTAAGGCGCATCTGTTGCTTATCCGCGCGGTCGGTCAGAATATCGATGACAGAGGCGATCACCTCATCAAGGCGGACATGCTCATTCGGCAGGATATGCTCTTCCACCTCGACACGCGACAAAGAGATAAGGTCATCAATAAGCCTTGTCATACGCTTGGCTTCTTCATCCATAATCGACAAGAACCGGTTCTGATCCTCTTTATCAAGCGCTTCTTCTGCTTGCATTGTCTCAACAAACCCAATCAGCGAAGTTAGCGGCGAGCGCAATTCATGCGATACATTGGCCACAAAATCACGGCGCACCTTATCAAGGTTACGCTGTAAGGTCATATCCATAATCAGCACGCCGACATAATCATCACCCATCGGCATTAATTTAATGCGAAATTGCCGATAGAGCTTTTTCTGATAGCTATAGAGGAATTCATGCGGGCGTTTGCGCGTTTTGATATTATTGAACACATCATCAAAACGAACATCTGGCAGGGCCGAGGTTAGCGCACGATTGACCAATTCTTGCCCAAGCAATTTAGAGGCCGGCGCGTTTGCGAATTGAATTTGCTGGTCAAAATCAACCAATAGCAACCCATCTTCCAGCAAATTGCTAAATTGCTCAAGATGGCTAGGCGCGACATTATGGGACGTGCTAGATGTACTAGATGTGCCGGCCGCGGCAAGCTTATCAGATGCGGCTGACTTATTCGTCTCAACCATAGCAGATGCCCCTCATTCCCTGACAATGGCTTTGCGCCACCTGTTCTGTCCATTCGGAACAACCTTAACAGTCTTGCCCCCTCGCTGACAAGAAAGCCTATCCTTGATGTAACGATGCCCGCAGATTAGGCAATCGGCTGATATGATTTTTTAAAAGGAAACACTTTCGTCAAAATCAAAAGCTGATTATAGCTAGAATGGTTACTATCTAATTCCAGAGAAAGGCATGTGCCATGTCACAAATCAATCACTATATTAACGGGGCAAGAGACAACGGCACGTCATCTGCGAGCCAAGATGTTTATAACCCTGCCACAGGCGAGGTCCAAGGACAGGTGCTTTTGGCGCGCGCGGATGATGTTAATCAAGCTGTCGCAGCCGCATCAGCCGCATGGCCAGCATGGGCCGCACTGCCCGTATTACGCCGCGCGCGTATCATGGATAAGTTCAAAAATATCGTCAATGAACGCGCCGCCATCTTGGCCGAAGCTATCTCAGCAGAGCATGGCAAGACGCATGATGATGCGCTTGGTGAGGTCACAAGAGGCATTGAGGTTGTGGAATTCGCGACCTCTGCCCCGTCTTTCATGAAGGGTGAATATTCCGAAGATGTCGGGTCCGGCGTTGATAGCCATATGATAAGACAATCTTTGGG
>DBMZ01000037.1:21463-23765 GCA_002299005.1 Alphaproteobacteria bacterium UBA685
CTTGTAACGGGCAATTGTTTTATCCTAAAGCCATCAGAGCGTGATCCCTCTGCCTCTTTATTAATGGCTGAATGGCTGACAGAGGCAGGCGTACCTGCGGGCGTCTTTGGCGTTATCCAAGGTGATAAGCTTGCGGTTGATACGCTTTTGGCGCACCCAGATATCAAAGCTATCAGCTTTGTTGGCTCAACCGCCATCGCCCAATATATCCATGCGACAGGCACAGCCAATGGCAAGCGTGTTCAGGCCTTGGGCGGTGCGAAAAATCACATGGTGATTATGCCAGACGCTGATCTAGATATGGCGGCTTCTGCGCTGATGGGCGCCGCCTATGGGTCTGCTGGTGAGCGTTGCATGGCCATCTCTGTTGCGGTGCCTGTCACAGACGCTGTCGCAGATGCGCTGATTGAACGCCTCGCCCCGCAAGTGGAAGCATTGAAGATTGGCCCTGCCACTGACCGCGCCTCAGAGATGGGCCCGCTTGTCACAGCCGCCGCGGCCGAGCGCGCCAATCATTATGTCACTAAGGGCGAAGAGCAAGGCGCTAAGCTTGTTGTGGATGGCCGCAATTTCAAACAAGATAAGCAAGGCTATGAGAAGGGCTTTTATGTTGGCGGCACATTGCTTGATAATGTGACCGAGGATATGGATTGCTATCGTGATGAGATTTTTGGCCCTGTCCTATCGGTGGTGCGCAAAAATTCTTACCAAGAGGCGGTTGATTTGATTCATGGTCATAATTACGCCAATGGCACTGCGATTTTCACAAGAGATGGTGATGTCGCGCGCAACTTCTCCAAAGATATTGAGGTTGGCATGGTTGGCGTGAATGTGCCTATCCCTGTGCCAATGGCCTATCACAGCTTTGGTGGCTGGAAGTCATCTATCTTTGGCGAGCATCACATGCATGGGATGGAAGGGGTGCGTTTTTACACGCGCATTAAGACCACCACCACAAGATGGCCATCAGGCATGCGCGCCGACCCGCAATTCACCATGCCAACTTTGGGCTAGATATCTAGCTTCATCTATAAGATCAAAGCCGCCCCGCCAAAACAGGGCGGCTTTTCTTTTACGCTAATTCAGGCCGGTTGCGGAAATGTGCCAAGGCTTCTGGATTGGCAAGCGCGCCGACATTATCAATCTGTTTGCCATGCACAATATCGCGCACCGCAAGCTCTGTTATCTTGCCAGATTTTGTGCGCGGTATATCAGCCACGCTTGCGATAATGGCTGGCACATGGCGCGGTGTTGCATTGGCGCGAATTTGGGTTTTGATTTTGGCCTGCAACGCCTCATCCAAAACCACCCCTTCTCGCAATTTCACGAACAGCACCACCCGCTGATCACTATCCCACTCTTGGCCGATGACCACCGCCTCTAGCACCTCATGCAAGGCTTCGACTTGGCGATAAATCTCGGCTGTCCCAATGCGCACCCCGCCCGGGTTTAGCGTCGCATCTGACCTGCCATAAAAGATCATCCCGCCTTCATTTGTCAGCGCGACACAATCGCCGTGATGCCAGACATTCTCAAAGCGCGCAAAATAGGCCTTATGATACCGCGCGCCATCCTCATCACCCCAAAACATCACAGGCATAGACGGGTGCGCAGACAAGCATACAAGCTCGCCCTTCTCCTCTATCACAGCCTTGCCATCGGCATTAAATACCGCCACATCCATGCCCAAAAGCCGCTTTTGACATTGCCCGCGATAGACAGGGCTAATCGGACTGCCGCCAACAAAGCACCCCAGAATATCAGTGCCACCCGCAATAGAGGCCAAACATAAATCAGCCTTCCAATCACGATAAATATAATCAAACCCCTCAGCCGATAGAGGCGAGCCTGTTGAGAAAATCATCCGCAATGAGGTCAAATCTGCCTCATTGCCAGCATGCAAATCCGCCTTGGCACAAGCATCAATATATTTCGCCGAAGTGCCAAAATGCGTGATGCCCTCTTGGGCAATTAGGCGCGCAAAACGCCCCGCATCAGGATAAAAGGGCGAGCCATCAAATAGCACCAAGCTAGCCCCGCACATCAGCGCAGAGATTGACCAATTCCACATCATCCACCCGCAAGTGGTGAAATAAAACAGCCTGTCACCTTCTTGCATATCGCCATGAAGCAACATTTCTTTTTTATGCTGCAGCAAGATACCACCATGCGAATGCACGATACATTTCGGCAGACCCGTCGTGCCAGATGAGAACATGATATAAAGCGGATGGTCACTTGCCACCGCTTCAAAAGACAGATCATCTGCCTGATAGGGCGCGGTAAAATCATCCCAAGATTG
>DBMZ01000038.1:0-1343 GCA_002299005.1 Alphaproteobacteria bacterium UBA685
CCGTTGCGCTTGCTGATGCTGAATTTGATGCCGAAGAAAAAGGATACGGAAATTCAATTTGCGCGGCTGTTTGGCTCCTCACCTTTGCAGGTTGAATTGATTTTGATGACGACCGCCTCTTATCAGCCAACCAACACAGAGCCTGCCTATTTGCGCCGCTATTATCGCCAATTAGATGATGTGCGTGACCAGTATTTTGACGCGCTGATTGTGACAGGCGCGCCTGTGGAGACGTTGGATTTTGATAAGGTCAGCTATTGGGATGAATTGGCTGAGATTTATGAATGGTCAAAGACGCATTGTTTCCGCCGTCTCGGCATTTGTTGGGGCGCGCAAGCCTTGATGAAGCTGGCTTATGATGTGCCGAAATTTACGATGGATCATAAATTATTCGGGGTCTATTCGCATAAGCTGGCGCCAAATGCAGGGCGGTTGTTGCATGGCTTTACCCAAGAATTTCCAATGCCTGTCTCGCGCTATACGATGAATAAGCCTGCGGATATTAAAGCCGCTGGCCTGTCTGTTCTGGCACAGTCAGATGAGGTTGGTATCGGCATGGTGCAATGCGATAAAAGCCAAGATCTGTTTGTGCTAAACCATCTGGAATATGATGCTGAGACATTGGCGGCTGAATATGAGCGTGATGCCTCTGAGGGGCTGGCAACGGCTGTGCCTGCGAATTATTACCCTGATGATAATCCACAGAATGCGCCGATAAATTACTGGCGGCCTTTTGCTTATTTGCTGATGGCAAATTGGTTGAATGATTTATATCAGACAACCTTATATGATTTGTCATCCCTGTCAGATAAAGCATAGGTGATATGGCCGATTTTGCGGCCGTCACGATAGGCCGACTTGCCATAAAGATGCGTGCTAACAGGGCTTTGCGCTTGCAGGGCAGGGATTTGCGCCGCGTGCTGGCCAAGCAGATTTTCCATCCGCCAAGCCGCATGGGCGCCGCCGCGAACGGACGGGGTGCGCATTGGCAGACCGCCGACAATACGAGCAAGCTGTTCAAATTGTGAGCAATCAAGGCCCTCGATTGACCAATGATATGAATTATGTGGGCGCGGTGCGATCTCATTAAAGATAATCTCGCCATCCGCGCTAATGAAGCTTTCCATCGCGAGGATCCCATAGAGATCAAGATGCTCTGCGATAGCGGCAATGGCGGCTTGGCCTTTGGCGATAATCGCCTGATCCAATGGCGCAGGCGCCGTGCTATGCGCCAAGATGCCGCCAACATGATGATTAAGGGAGGCTGGGAAATGGCAAATAGCGCCCGTGCTATCACGGCCAATCAGGAAGCTTGCCTCTGCGACAAAGGAAACAAAGCTCTC
>DBMZ01000038.1:1555-2508 GCA_002299005.1 Alphaproteobacteria bacterium UBA685
TCTGATAGGGCTGTGGCAAGCTCTTCTTGTGTATCAATCGCCCAAAAACGCGGCGTTGCGATACCCAAATCACGTGCCATGCGTTTCTCAGACAGCCTGTCTTGCGCGGTATCAAGCGCTTTGATAGAGGGGCTGACAATTGGCAAATGCTTGGCCAAAATCGCGAGGCTAGCAGAGGGAACGTTCTCAAATTCAGAGGTCACCCCATCAATGCTTTTGGCAAAGGCCTCAAGGGCGGCCTCATCATCATAGGCGGCGGTGGTGGTTGCAAACGCAACATCACCTGCGGGCGAGCCTTTGGCGTCTGGGGCATAGATATGGGCGCGCATCCCAAGACTTGCCGCGGATTGCGCTATCATGCGCCCTAATTGTCCTGAGCCAAGAATTCCGATTGTGCGTACCATCTGCGCTACTGCCTTTTTCGTGCTGTTATCTAGGCTTCATCGACGGGCGTATCTGCCACATTATCTGTTTGCGCTTGGCGCCATTCTATCAAGGCTTGCTTAATACGCGCATCGCCAAGGGCCAAAATTTGTGCGGCATAAAGGGCGGCATTCTTTGCCCCTGCAACCCCGATTGCCAAAGTGCCAACAGGGATGCCCGCGGGCATTTGCACGATTGATAAAAGCGAATCCATACCTTTGAGGGATTTTGATTCAACAGGCACGCCCAAAACAGGCAGATGCGTGTGCGAGGCGATCATGCCCGGCAGATGCGCCGCGCCGCCCGCGCCTGCGATAATGACGTCAAACCCCTCATCCGCCGCGCCCTTGGCAAAATCTGCCAAGCGATCAGGCGTGCGGTGCGCAGATATAATGCGGCAATCACAAGGAATATCGAGCGCCGCTAGAATATCTTTGGCATGGCGCATGGTGGCCCAATCTGACTGGCTGCCCATACAAATAGCGATCTTGGCGCCTTTTTGAGAGCTGGTAGCGTTCGATGAAGATGTC
>DBMZ01000133.1:0-952 GCA_002299005.1 Alphaproteobacteria bacterium UBA685
GTAAAATCATCCCAAGATTGGGCGCCCTCAAATAGGTCATCACCCTCATCAACAAGGCCAAAGACGACAATCTTCTGGACGCTATCAATCGCCTCATGAAGCTCTTTTGCAAGGCCAATAGACGAGAATTGCTTGCCATTATAAAGATAGCCATTGGCGCATAGAATCATCTTGGGCTCAATTTGCGCGAGCCTATCCATCGCGGCGGCAAAACCAAAATCAGGTGAACAGCTTGCCCAAATGGCGCCGAGCGAGGCGGCCGCCAACATAAAGGCGATCGCATGCGGTGTGTTTGGCACTAACCCTGCAACCCTATCACCCTTGCCAATACCAGCGGCGCGCAAAGCCTGTTGCAAGCGTGAGACTTGGTCTTGCAAATCATCATGCGTCCACGCGCTGCGCTGACCATCTTCGCGGTGGAAGATAAGCGCCTCTTCTCCGCCTTGATAGCGCAACATATTCTCAGCGTAATTCAGGCGCGCATCAGGGAAAAACCGCGCCGCTCTGATATCCTCATCATGCGCATAGGCATGTGCGCCGCGCTCACCAATAATATCGGCAAAGTCCCAAATCGAGGACCAAAATCCCTCAAGCTCTGAGACAGACCAGTGCCACAGCGCATCATAATCATCAAAGGCACCATAGCCCTCTTCTGCCAAGTAATTTTTATACTCACCCAGCAAGGAAGCCTCAGCCGCTTGGCTGTCTGGTTGCCATAATAAATCTGTCATAGTCGCGCCTAATCTTGTTGCTATTTTTGCTATTATCAGCTGATTAGCATCTGGTCCAAAAAATAGCCTAGCTAGCCAGAGGTGGCAAGCAAGCAAGCGATATATTGACAGCCGAATTATTTTGCTTTCATGTGACCTTGCGCCTTTTGATAAGGGCCCATAGACGACGTCACATAAAGGGCATTATGACCATGACAAATACCGACGCAAAATCTTTTCCA
>DBMZ01000133.1:1107-6669 GCA_002299005.1 Alphaproteobacteria bacterium UBA685
ATTGGGAACAGGGGTAATGAGCGCCTTTGTCCTAAAGGGGCATGGTGATTTTGATATGTTGCAATGGCATGAGGATTGGCCAGTTCCGATACCAACAGGTGATGAGGTCTTAATCAAGGTTGGCGCATGCGGCCTGAATAATACCGATATCAACACACGCACCGCTTGGTATTCAAAGGCGGTCACCGAGAACACCACAGGCGGCGCTTTTGATGAGGCAGATGATGAGGATGCCACATGGGGCGGCGCGCCTGTCACCTTCCCGCGCATTCAAGGCGCAGATGTGGTTGGCGAGGTCATAGGCCTTGGCCCGAACGCCGACAAGGGTCTGCTAGGCCAGCGTGTGATGATTGACACATGGTTGCGCGATTGGGACGAGCCACAAAACCCCGATAAATGCGGCTATTACGGGTCTGAATGTGATGGCGGCTTTGCCCAATTCACCAAGATCTCAGCCAAGCATGTGCACCCGATCAAAAGCCCTCTATCAGACGCTGAATTAGCGACCTTTGCGACCTCTTATATCACGGCCGAGAATATGCTAGAGCGCGCCCATGTTGTGGCAGGCGATAGCGTCCTTATCACAGGCGCCTCAGGCGGTGTTGGCTCTGCCCTCATCCAGCTGGTAAAGCGCAGAGGGGCAAGCGCCATTGCGCTCTCATCCTTGTCAAAATCTGACCAGCTTTATGCGCTTGGCGCTGATCATGTGATTGACCGCAACGCACCAAATTTCAAAAAAGCCCTGATAGCCGCCACAGGCAAAAGCACCGTTTCTGTCTTGGCAGATGTGGTCGGCGGGGCTGACTGGCATCATTGGCTTGATTGTATCGAGCGTGGCGGGCGCCTGACCTGTGCAGGGGCTATCGCAGGGCCGATGGTTGAATTTGATTTACGCACCTTTTATTTGCGCGATCTGACCTTTACAGGGGCAACGATTGTGCCTGTCGGCCTATTTGCCCAGCTTGTCGGCTATATAGAGCGTGGTGAGATTAAACCTGTGCTTGCCGCCAGCTATGATTTGCGCGATTTGCATGACGCCCAGCGCGCCTTTATCGCGAAATCACATATCGGTAATATCATCGTCCAGCCTTAAAAGATAAAAGAGGAAAAAAACGGTCATGAAAATCACAAAGATCACCGTCTTTCATAAAGACCTGCCACTCGCACAGCCTTATTTTCTCTCAGGAGGCCGCCTGCGCTTTGATGTGCTTGATGCGACTTTTGTGAAGATTGAGACAGATGAAGGCATCACCGGTTGGGGCGAGGGCACGCCATGGGGCCACACCTATGTGCCAGCGCACGGGCCGGGCATCAGAGCCGGGATTGAGACACTTGCCCCTGCGCTTATGGGCCTTGATCCAAGAGAGTTAGAGGCGGTCGAATATGCGATGGATAAGCAATTGCCGGGCCATCTTTATGCCAAATCAGCGATTGACCTTGCCTGTTGGGATATTAAGGGCCAAGCGGCGAATATGTCACTGACACAAATGCTTGGCGGCGACAGGGGCGGCGGCGTGCGGATTATGTCATCCGTCTCGTCTGGCACGCCTGATTATATGCTGAATATCATCAAAGATTACCGCGCCATGGGCTATGTCGGCCATTCGGTGAAGGTCGGGGGCGATGTTGAAAATGACATTGAACGCATCCGCTTTTTAGAAGCAAACCGCCTGCCGGGAGAGCGTATCTTATATGATGTGAACCGCGCTTGGTCGCGAAGAGAGGCTGTGATTGTCATGAATGCGGTCACTGATTTAGGCGTCTCATTTGAGCAACCTTGCGAGACCTTAGACGATATTGCGCGCATCAGACCTATCACAAGCGCGCCTATTTCGGTTGATGAGACATTGGTCACCTTGCAAGATATGACGCGCATTGTTCATGAGGGCATTGCCGAGATTGCGGGCATTAAGATCAATCGTGTTGGCGGTCTTACCAAGGCACGGCGCTTGCGTGATATGGCGCTTGCCCACGGGATGCAATGCTATGTGATGGCAACAGGCGGCTCTGTTATCGCTGATACCGAAGCAAGCGCGCTTGCGCTCTCTATACCAGAGGAAATGCGGCTTGGCGGTTGGGCTTGCCAAGATATGCTGACCGTTGATATCGCGCCAAATAAGGGCATGCGCTCACAAGATGGCTATCATTACGCCCTGCCAGAAGCAGGTCTCGGCTTTGCCCCTGAAGAAGCGCTTCTTGGCAATGCGGTTGGGGTCTATGAGGCTGATTAGCTGTCTTGGTTTAGCGCATCCATTGCCGGGATTTCACGCTCTCTTCGGGCGATATAATCCATCAAGCTCTCATTAATCGCGGGGTCTAGTACTGGCTGTTCATACTCACGCAGCATTTGCTTGGCCGTGCGCAAAGCTCTGTCGGTTGTATCAAGCGCGCCTTCTGCGACCCATTGCTCAAAGCTGTTATTGTCAAATTGCTTTGGCATAAAAAATGCCTCTTGGAATTTTTCAATCGTATGCGGATGACCCAAATAATGACCCCCCGGCCCAATATCACGCACCGCCGCCAAGGCCTCGTCAAAATCATCCCAGCGCAGACCCTCAGCCATCCGATAGCCCATCGCGCATTGTTCTGAATCAACGATAAATTTCGCCATAGAACAATGCATCCCTGCCTCGTTCCAGCCAGCAGAGTGCCAAATATAATTCGCCCCCGACATCAAAACAGCCATCAACGTGGTCGCTGATTCATACCCTGATTGCGCATCAAGCGTCTTGGCACCACCAAGCGTATTAGAGGTGCGCCACGGAATATTATAATGACGCGCCATCTGGCCAATCATGAAATTCATCAAGCTAATCTCTGGCGTGCCAGCCATAGGCGCGCCTGATTGCATCGAGACTGTCGAGAGGTAATGGCCATAAATCGCAGGACAACCGCGCCTTGTCACTTGCGTATAGGCAAGCGCTGAGAGCGCCTCTGCATTTAGCTGGGCAACCGTTGGCACAGTAGAGGCAGGCGTATTCGCACCGCCAAGCACAAAGGGTGAGCATAAAACAGGCTGATTGCGGGCATTAAACGCACGCATCGCAGATAACATCGTCTCATCCCAAACAAGCGGCGAGTTACCATTGCAATTCCCCACAACCACCGCATGATCTTCCAGATACTCTGCGCCAAATAACAGCGCGCACATATCAAGCACATCTTCGGCATTCTTGCCAGAGGTCGTCATGCCCATAAAGGTCTTATCAGAATGCACCATCGATGAATGCGTAATCCGCAAATGCCTGTGCGAGATGGGATGGTCCATCGGCTCAACAATATGATGCGCTGATGAATGCATAGAAGGCAGCATATGCGCCAATTTATGAAAATCAGCCAAATCAGCCAAGGTCGGCGCACGGCGCACATCATCAAGATCGCGCAAATAAGGCGCCCCTGTCATTGGCACAAAAATCGAGTTTCGCCCGCCAAGCTTCACTGTTTTCTCAGGGTTGCGGGCATGAAGCGTAATCTCAGAGGGAATCGTGCTGATGAGATCTTTGACCAACGCGCGATCAAGATGCACACGCTCGCCGCGCACATCTGCGCCAATGCGCTTCCAATCCTCAAGCGCAATATCATCACGGAAAATAACGCCGACGTCTTCTAGAATATCAAGCGAGGCTTTATCGATCATCTCAACTTGATCTTGGCTCATCGGCTCTGTTAGCGGCAATTTGCCTTGCAGATGACCCAGCATTTGATGGTTCGGCTTGGTGCGCATCGCGCGGCGCTCACCTCTGCCACCCCTGCGGCCTGCTTGTGGTGCCTGATCTGGTTTTTTATCGTCTATATTTGAATCCATAACGCCCTCACCCAAGCTATCATCTGTTATTTATCTCGCTCTATTCTTGGCTGATAATACATATTGTGTACAATGAAAATTTACGATAGCCTATCAAAAAGTGATAGGGGCGAAACAATAGCGGCATGGCATTTAGCAAAGATGACATCATAGACAGTCTCAAGCGTGAGATTTTAATGCTGACACGCGCGCCCGGCACGCCTTTGGATGAGGCAAGCCTGAGCCGTCAATTTGCCGTCTCCAGAACCCCGTTGCGCGATATTTTGCGCCAATTGGCCGGTGAGGGCTATGTTGTTATCACCCAAAATAAAGGGGCGATGGTGGCACCGATGGATCCTAAATCCATGCGGAATTTCTTTATGACGGCCCCGATGATATATGCCACCATCTCGCGCCTTGCCGCGATGAATGCGCGCCCCGCAGATATTGACCGCCTCGCCAAGACGCAAAAGCAATTCAAACAAGCCGTGGCCGCGCAATCTGTTGAACAGATGGTCACCTATAATGATCAGTTTCATTACCAAATTGGCGAGATGGCCGATAATGAGTATCTGATGCCAAGCTTGCAGAGGCTTCTGATGGAACATGCACGTATTGGCCAGACATTCTGGCAGGCAGGTGATGATAGGCGCACCGAATCTATCGCCGAAGCAAGCCGTCATCATGATGAATTTATCGAAGCCTTCGCCGCCCATGATGAAGAACAAGCGGTCGCGTTAACCCTTGCCCATTGGGAATTATCAAAGGCCAATATGGATGATTATATCAGGCCAAGCCCGCTTTCCCACGAAGTTGACCTCGCCGGCTAGCCCTCTAATCTTTAAAAAAGACCTGTTTTCAAAAAGGTAACAAACATGGATTTTTACGGTATTTACACCCCTGCCATCACGCCCCATCATGATGATTTCAGCATTGATGAGAGCGGCTTTGCGGCGGTGATTGAAAATCTAATCAGCGACGGCGTGCATGGCATTATCATTGCGGGCACCACGGGCGAATATTATGCGCAATCGATGGATGAGCGCAAAAGGATGCTGAATTTAGGTGTTGAGATTGTGGCTGGCCGCGTCCCAACCATTGGCGGCACAGGGGCGATGCGCACCGAAGATTCGATTGAATTGGCACAGGCCGCCAAGGATGCTGGCACAGATGCTATCTTAATTGCCACCCCGCCCTATTCGGTGCCAACAGGGCGCGAGAACGCGCTTCATGCGTTGGCGGTTGAACGCGCGGTTGATATGCCTGTGATGCTGTATAATTATCCGGGGCGCATGGCCGCTGAAATGGATGAAGATTTCCTTGACCGGATTGGCCAATCACCTAATTTCAAAGCCATCAAAGAAAGCTCTGGCGATATTAACCGCTTGCATTTATTGGCGCGTCGCTATCCGCATATTGATTTGTCTTGCGGGATGGATGATCAAGCGCTTGAATTTTTCGCGTGGGGCGCACGCTCTTGGGTATGTGCGGCCTCAAACTTTGCCGCAAAGGCCCATATCGCGCTGTGGCATGCCTGTGTTGTTGAGGGTGATTTCACCAAGGGCCGCGCCATTATGACCGCGATGTTGCCTTTGATGACCGTCCTAGAGCAAGGCGGCAAATTTATTCAAGCTGTGAAATATGGCGTTGAACGCCGCGGTATTCCTGCTGGTAAGCCGCGCCTGCCGCTAAAGCCTTTGAACAAGGATGAAAAGCGCGCGCTTGACCAAGTGATTGACACAATGAACGCCACCATTGCCCGTATTACTGGCGACCTT
>DBMZ01000133.1:6805-9964 GCA_002299005.1 Alphaproteobacteria bacterium UBA685
GGCGACCTTAATACCGGCGACCTCAATAATAGCGATAAACGATAAGGATAATCCCATGTCTGACCATTTAAGTCTTGAAGATTACCGCGCCCTTGCCGACAGCCTCACCTTGCCGCAAGCATCGCATATTGATGGCGCCTTTCACAAAGGCAGCGGTGATGAGCTTATCTCAACCAACCCTGCCACAGGTGATGAGTTAGCTAGGTTTGCGATGGCCAATCAGGCAGATGTTGATCTGGCGGTTAGCAAAGCAAGAGAGGCGTTTGATCAAGGCGTCTGGGCCAATCAGCACCCCGCGACGCGCAAAGAAACCCTTATCAGGCTTGCCAAGCTGATAAAGCGCAATCGCCACCAAATGGCGGTGATGGAATCTCTTGATAGCGGCAAGCCAATCGCTGATTGTGCCGCGATTGATATACCTGAGGCGATTAACACCATCATCTGGCACGCAGAAGCGATTGATAAGATTTATGATGATACCGCGCCTGTTGGCAATGATGCGGTGGCGATGATTGTCCGTGAGCCGATAGGTGTTGTCGCTTGTGTTCTGCCATGGAATTTCCCGCTTTTGATGCTGGCATGGAAATTGGGCCCTGCCCTTGCCGCCGGCAATTCGCTTATTATCAAGCCTGCCGAGCAAACCCCACACAGCGCGCTCTATCTGGCCCAGCTTGCCACAGAAGCAGGCATCCCGCGCGGTGTCTTACAAGTCCTTGTCGGCGATGGTCCCACAACAGGTGAGCCGCTTGGCCGTCATCCGGATATTGATATGGTGTCTTTCACAGGCTCCACCGAAACTGGCAAGCGGTTTTTGACCTATGCGGCCCAATCAAATATGAAGCAGGTAACGCTTGAATGCGGCGGCAAGAATCCGGCGATTGTGATGGATGATGCCGAAAATCTTGAGGCTGTGGCCGCGCATATTGCGAATGGCGCTTTTTGGAATTTGGGGCAAAATTGCTCTGCCACATCGCGCCTGATTGTCCATAAGGATATCAAGCAAGCCTTGCTTGAAAAGCTGGCCCATCATGTCAAAGAATGGCGCCAAGGTGACCCGCTCAACCCGGCCAATAAGCTGGGCGTGCTGGTTGATGGCGAACATACCGCCAAGGTGCAATCCTATTTAGATAGGGCCGCCAAAGAAGGGCTAGCGATTATCGCGAAATCACCGCATGACGGCATTGGCCCCATCATCATTGAAACTGATAGCCCTGATAATTTCCTTGCCACAGAGGAAGTCTTTGGCCCTGTTTTAAGCGTCATCACAATCGCTTCTTTTGATGAGGCGATTAACATTGCCAACCAGACACCCTACGGCCTTTCCGCCGCGCTTTATACAAGCAATATCAAACGCGCGATAAGAGGCGCAAAAGCCATCAAAGCTGGCACTGTCACGGTCAATAGCTATGGCGAGGGCGATGCCACCACCCCGTTTGGCGGCTATAAGCAATCAGGCTTTGGCGGGCGTGATAATGGGCTTGCCGCGCATGACCAATTCACCGAGACCAAGACCATCTGGCTTGATCTATCTGATGATGCACCTGATGAGATTTAGACAGGTGAGATCTAGACAGGTGAGATTTAAACGGGTGAGGGCAATAATCTAATGGCAAAGCGAACGGTCAAAAACTTGCCAATGAACCCCGGTCCTGCTGGCTGGAATGAGATTTTGGGCCCTGCCCCTCATTATCCAGAAGCAGACGGGACTATGAGCGCTGATTGGCTGATTATTGGCGGCGGCTTCACAGGCCTATCAGCCGCCAAGAGGTTGGCCGAATTGCGCGGCGGGGATGAGATTATCCTGCTTGAGGCAAACCAGATCGCTAGCGGCCCTGCTGGACGCAATTCAGGCTTTATGATCGATTTGCCGCATGAGTTAGGCGATGATGGCTATACAGGCGCGGTGGATGCCGATATCAAACAGATTAACCTAAACCGCCACGCCCAAGCCTTTGTCAAAGAGAATGCCGCCCAATATGATATGCCGGACGAGGCTGTGAATGCGATGGGGCGCGTCAATGGCACGGTGAACGCAAGCGGCAAGGCGCATAATGATGCCTATGCCGACCATCTAGATGTGCTTGGCGAGGCCTATCGCCATATGAACGCCTCTGAGATGAGAGAGATGACAGGCTCTGATTTCTATTCATCTGGCCTTTATATGCCGGGCGCGATCATGCTACAGCCGGCCCTTTATATCCGCGCATTGGCACAGGGGCTTGTCCATAAACAAGCCCACCCCTTAAAGCTGTTTGAGCAAAGCCCTGCGATATCTTTTGAGCAACAAGGTGATAGCTGGCTTGTCGAGACGCCAAAGGCAAAGATAAAGGCGAAGACCATCATTATGGCCGTTAATGGTCATGCAGAGAGTTTTGGCTTTTATAAAAACCGCCTGATGCATGTCTTCACCTATGCCTCTATGACAGAGGCATTGAGCGATGCGCAACAAAAAGCCCTTGGCGGCGAGAAGGCATGGGGCATCACCCCGTCAGACCCGATGGGCTCTACCGTGCGCCGGCATGATGGGATTGGCGGCAACCGCATCATCGTGCGTAATCGGTGGACGTTTGATCCTTCTATGGCAGTCTCAGACGCGCGCATCAAAGCCTTTGGGCGCGATCATGATAAATCATTCACCAATCGGTTTCCGCAATTAGGCGATGTTGAGATGGCCTATCGTTGGTCTGGCCATCTGTGCTTGTCACGCAATTCAGTTCCCGCTTTTGGCGAGCTTGAGACCAATTGGTTCTCTGCTTGTTGTCAAAATGGCCTTGGCACCGCCAAAGGCACGCTTGCCGGCATTGGAGCGGTTGATTTGGCGACCAAAGCAAACTCACCGATTGTCCAAGATCTGCTCTCTTATGATCAGCCGGTAAAATTACCACCGCGCCCACTTTCGACAATTGGCGCAAATCTGGTCATTAAATGGCGCGAATTTAAAGCTGGCGCAGAATTGTAAAGGCCAGTCAGAACCAGCCAGAACCGCCACCTATGTTGATAAAACCATGTTTCTTTTCAGCGGTTAACACTTAATTAGTTTTTACTAGATACCCTAAAACCTGTCCGACCGATATGAAGAAGGCAGGTTATCAAGATGGGTAAGAAGACGAGTGCGTTAAGAATTGTTGGTTTGCCTGTAGGCAAGATTGGCGGCAAGAT
>DBMZ01000133.1:10125-13333 GCA_002299005.1 Alphaproteobacteria bacterium UBA685
ATCACAGGGTGTTTGCCATCCCATGCCCCCTTTCATCAAGAGACGGGCGGCCCCTTTGATGAGGCGGAACATACCAAGCGATTATGCACAGCTGTTGCCAATTATATTGCCGCCCAATATCACAGCGTGACGCCAAATAGCCAACCTTTGCACCATAAGCACCTTCCTGTGCAACATCACGATAAGACGGATAAAACAGCCTTTGTGTCGCTTGAGATACCATCGCGCTATGAGATTATCTTCCAACATAAGGGCTATCAGGCGACGCTTGATTATTGTTTTGAACGCCACCAAAACAAGTCTCGCTGATGGCATCTGATAATTTGCCCTTTACCAGATAGCCTCTCTTCTGTTTATCTATTTTAGATAATTCTAAAGTTTAAATGCGAAGAGATATATCATGCGTTCATTTATCAAAAGGATTCTGCCCCTTATTGCGACGGCTCTGTTTTTGGCCGCACCGATGCAAGGCGCACAAGCGCATGAAGGCGCGAGCGGGATTGTCAAAGAGCGTATGGATAAATTCTCACAAGCGCGCGGCCAAATGCGTGCCTTGCGCGGCGCCTTGCAAGCAGGCGATCTTGCGAGCGTCGGCACGATTACGGCGGATATGTTGCCTTGGGCCAAAGAGATGGCAGACGCCTTCCCAGAGGGCTCTGATAAAGCGCCCTCAGAAGCCTTGCCAGCCATTTGGACAGATCCAGACGGCTTTGCCGCCGCTATTGCCGCTTATGATGAGGCGCTGACGGCGTTGAATAAAGCGGCGCTTGCAGGTGATGCAAACGCCGCTTCAAATGGCTTTCGCAGCCTCGGGGCTAGCTGTTCAAACTGCCACCGCAGCTATCGCAAATAGGCGCCTAAAGCTCTTTTTTATCTTGCACAATATTCATAGAGGCGGTGCCGCTATTGCCTAGCTCAACTGTGGCAAATGGGCCGCCTTGGCACATTTGCGCTCTGTCTTGCGGGTTGGCCTGCTCAGCCTCTGCCAAAACCGCCTCAGCAAATTGTTCAGCATTATCCTTTGGACGATAGCCCAAGAAATTGGCGAGATGATTATCAACAGGCGCTCTGTCATTATTCGAGACACCATAGACAATTGTATGACCTGTCACAGGCGTATCAATCGCGCGTTCCACCAAATGAATCAAATCATCATAAGATAACCATGAGCCAAGGGCGCGCGGGTTATTGACCTGTGCGGCCGATAAAATACGCATGCACACAGATTCAAGGCCGCGCTTATCCCAATAAAGAGAGCCTAGATCTTCGGCAAAACATTTCGCCAGACCATAGAAAGTATCAGGGCGGTGCGGCGCATCTGTGCCAATAAAATCAGTCTTAGGATGCATGCCCACCGCGTGAATAGAGCTGGCATAAACAACGCGGCGCAACCCATTTTGATAGGCCGCCTCCCAGACATTATAAGCGCCCTTAATGTTGGATTCTAAAATCGCATCAAACGGTGCCTCATCCCCGATCGCGCCAAAATGAACGACCATATCAGCGCCTTTCAGCACGCCCATCATATCATCAAGAGAGGCCAAATCAGCTTTGATATAAGTCTCATTCGCAAGGCATGAGCCAATGTCATCGACAATATCGGTTGAGACAAATTCATCTGCCAAGCGCGCTAATGGCTCGCGCAAATAAGATCCAAGACGGCCCGCAGCGCCTGTCAAAACAAGTTTCTTTAGCATGATTTACATCCTTTATATTTAATGCCCAAATAACACAGTCTCATGCGAGCAATCTCGCAACAAGCCCCTTATTCATAGCCCTGCGCCATGCTAGTGTTTTTGCGCAGATCAGCAAACATTTATTTTTTCTCATAGATAGCCTTAAGGGGCTAGTTTTTAAAAACTAACGCACTAGGTCTTAACGTGCTTGTGGCGCTATTAATACTTCTTGCTAATGCGGAAAAGTTACAAACATTTCAGTAGCTTTTAACTTGCGGAGTATAAAAAGTTAAACTAGCGTCAACTATAAGAAAATAGATTCTGTCAATGTTTGGAGGAAAACATGTCAAAAATGGATAGACGTTCATTCGTCTCCGGCGCTGTCGCTGGTGGTGCTGCTGGTATCGTTGGTACAGCCGCATATATGGGCTCACAGCCACCTAAGGTTGTTGAAAAAATCGTTGAAAAAGAAATCTCAGCACCGGCTGTTGTTGCAGACCGTGTGGAAATTGCTATGGTTGCTACTTGGGGCCGCGATTTCCCGGGCCTAGGTACAGGCGCTCAGCGTTTTGCTGAAAGCATCTCTGCCTTATCAGAAGGCCGTATTCAGGTTGATTATTTCGCCGCTGGCGAACGTGTTGGTGCGTTTGACTCATTTGATGAGGTTGCTTCAGGCAACGCACAAGCCTATCACGCCGCTGATTACTATTGGAAGGGCAAGCACCCTGCATGGGCTTACTTTACAGCTGTGCCATTCGGCTTCACCTATTCAGAAATGAATGCTTGGATTCGCTTTGGTGGCGGTCAAGAGCTATGGGATGAAGTGGCAAGTGATTTCGGTCTAAAATGTATGATGTGTGGTAACACAGGCGTACAGGCCGGCGGTTGGTTCAACAAAGAAATCAACTCAGCAGACGATTTTAACGGTCTAAAAATGCGTATGCCAGGTCTTGGCGGCGATGTGATCTCAAAAGTCGGCGCATCACCAGTATCATTGCCGGGTGGTCAGATTTATGAAAACCTTGTATCTGGCGCGATTGACGCAACAGAGTGGGTTGGCCCATGGAACGATGAGATTATGAAGTTCTATGAAGCAGCGAAATTCTACTACACAGCTGGTATGCACGAGCCGGGCTCAATGCTAGCCGCAGGCTTCAACGAGAAGTTCTGGAATGACCTATCAGACACAGACCGTGCAATCATCAGCGCCGCTGCAGCACAAGAAAATGATGTCATGATGTCAGAATACAACGCGAAGAACGGTGCGGCGCTATCACGCCTTATCAACGAGCAAGGTGTTCAAGTACGTTCATTTAACGATGATGTATGGGATGCATTGGGTGAAGCGGCTGTTGAAGTCTTTGAAGAGACTCGCCAGCATTCAGACCTTGCAAACCGCACACATGAAAGCTTCCTAGCAGGCTTGGCAGATATCGGTAAGTGGTTTGTTGATTCAAACTCAGCTTACGTATCACAACGCCAACGTGTACTTGGTGCGTAAGTAACAAATCTCATAAAAAGGGGCATCCAAT
>DBMZ01000135.1:0-4500 GCA_002299005.1 Alphaproteobacteria bacterium UBA685
ACCGCCTATCAGCCAGCGCTGACCATCCAAGCGACCCCGCAAGCAAGCACAGACATGCTGTCATGGCAGGCAGATGAGGTCATAGAGGCGATGCGCCAAGCCTATGAGACAGAAAGTGGCCTTCATCTATCGATTGGCGCCAGCCTTGCCCATCGCTGGCTTTATGCCCGTGTGGCGCGGCCCGCAGACAAGGATAGGCCCTTTATCAGCACCGATAAAAGCCTTGCCCTAGCGGGTGATTATTTCGGCAATGCACGCATTGAAAGCGCGTTTCTATCAGGCAAGCGCGCGGCTCACGCCCTGTTTGATGCTTAAGATAATTCTGTTTGGCGCTTAAGATAGTTTTGCGGCGGTGATAAATTGCCCAAACGCCTCGCACCAAATAAGCAAGGCAGGGAATTGCGCCACATCCACATCCATAGGCACATCGACGGCGAAATTCTCAAACGCTTTAATCGGTGCCACTTCGACCGATTGCGCCTTAATCGCCAAGAAATCAGCTTCTGTCTCGACAAATTTCGGAATCATATAAAGCCGATAATCAGGCCCAGCGGCAATCTTGCCTTCAAGCCAGATTTTGATATCAGAGACATTAATTTTGCCCTCACCCCAATGAAGCGCGTCTGAATCTTCCAAATCGCGGGTAAAGGTGCCTGTGCGCTCAATGCTTTGTTCAAGCTGGGCGATCGCCGCCTCATCAAGGCCTTTTTCAGCTGTCAGAATCGGCAAGAAATACACCCCCAACCCAAAGCCAATCACAAGACCTGCCAAAAATTTTGCCGCACCAAACAAGATGATATGACGCTTAGCAAAACCTAATAAATTTTGAAATAATGCTTTCATCCTAGCTGAGTATCCCTTTTTCGCGTTTATTAGCCCGATCATTTTAAATCAGTCATTTTTAAATTGATCTGGTTTAGCTTACACGCTTTTAATCTTTTAAGTCCATTAACCAATATTCGGGCAACCAAAAGAGGCCTTTTATGAAAGTCACAGATTTCACCAGCTTTGTTGTCGGCACCCCGCCCCCCGGTCATGGCGGGCGTTACTTTATCTTTGTTAAGCTGGCGACAGATAATGGCCTTATCGGCTATGGCGAGATTTACGCCGGCCATATCGCGCCAGATATTATCTGTGATATTGCGCGTGATGCGTTTGAACGCCATCTGCAAGACCAATCGCCCTTTATGATAGAGGCCTTCATGCGCAAGATGCATGGGGCGGGATTTTTGCACCGCCCTGATGCGACGATGATGGGCGTGGCAAGCGGGCTTGAAATGGCGCTATGGGATATTATCGGCAAAGCCACAGATCAGCCGGTCGCCAATTTGCTAGGCGGGCGCGTTCATGAGAGCTTGCGCACCTATACCTATCTCTATCCAGATGAGGGCGAGGATGCGGGCGCTTTTTACGCAGACCCCATCAGAGCAGGCGAGAAGGCGGCCTATCAATTATCGCAAGGCTTCACGGCCGTGAAATGCGACCCTGCCGGCCAATATTCAATTTATGACCCGCGCCAGCCTGACAGAGACTCGCTCACAAGGTCAGCCGCTTTTTGCCGCAATATCAGAGAGGCTGTGGGTGATGGGGCAGATATTTTATTCGGCACACATGGCCAATTCTCACCAGCGGGTGCGATTCGCATGGCAGAGGCGATTACCCCTTATGATCCGCTCTGGTTCGAAGAGCCGACCCCCCCTGATTTGCCCGAAGAGATGGCGCTTGTGGCAAGCGGGGCAAGCATCCCTGTCTCAGCCGGCGAGCGGCTTTGCACACTCTATGAATTTCAGCGTCTAGCCACCCACAAAGCGGCCTCTATTTGGCAGCCAAATTTGGGCCGTGCGGGCGGCTTGCTTGAGGGCAAGAAGATTGGCGCGATTGCCCAAGCGCATTATTGCCAAATCGCCCCCCATCTTTATTGCGGCCCCATCGTCGCCGCCGCCAATATCCAACTTGCCGCGACCTTGCCAAATTTCCTTATCCTCGAATCAATCGAAAAGATGCAAGGCTTTCATGCAAAGCTCTTGAAAAAGCCGCTTATGGTGGAAGATGGCCAGATGATTGTGCCAACAACCCCCGGTCTTGGTATTGAATTAGATGAAGAGGTCGCAAAGGCGCATCCCTATGAGGGCGATAAGCTCCATCTTGAGATGGCACAAGAGCCCTTTTCCCCGCACAAACACCGCTATTTTCCCGGCGGCTAGGCGCAAAAGTCAAAAAAACCCCACAAAGCAGGGGCTTTTAGCCTAAAACAATGTTTTAACAGGGGAGTTTTACTTGACAGTTTTTAATTGGTGAGTATATTCCACCGACAATCAGAATGGTATGCCATTTTGGTACGGTCTGTAATGGCCTTATCATAAGACGCAAAACAGGCTGGTTAAAACCAAATTTTTTGAAGACACAAGAGCGCGGCTCTTCTTCGCAAACACGCAAGAATGAAGCTAAGCGCTTTGACAGATAGTTAGGGGTGTCGCCATGTATGCAGTGGTGAAAACAGGCGGAAAGCAATACCGCGTTTCTAAAGATGATAAGATCCTCGTAGAACGCCTAGAGGGTGAAGCTGGTGCGTCAATCCAGCTTGATAATGTGATGATGGTTGTTGATGGTGAGAGTGTCACTGTTGGTACCCCGCAAATCGCTGGTGCATCTGTTGCTGCTGAAGTGGTTGAGCAGACACGTGGCCCGAAGATTATCATCTTCCGCCGCAAGCGTCGTAAGAACCACCGCCGCACACAAGGCCATCGCCAAGATTTAACATTGCTGAAGATCACAGGCATTTCTGCTGACGGCAAAGCACCAGCTGCGAAAGCGCCTGCTGCGAAAGCTGAAGCAAAGCCGGCCGCTAAGAAAGCGACAGCAAAAAAAGCAACTAAGAAGGCCGCCGCTAAAAAAGCAGCGCCTAAAGCCAAAGCATAAGGGAGACTGACCTATGGCACATAAAAAAGCAGGTGGTAGTTCCAGAAACGGTCGTGACTCCGCAGGTCGCCGTCTTGGCGTGAAAAAATTCGGTGGCGAGGCTGTCATTCCTGGCAACATCATCATCCGCCAGCGTGGCACAAAATATAACCCGGGCGAGAATATCGGCATGGGCAAAGACCATACCCTTTTCGCTTTGGTAGCCGGCAAGGTGGCTTTTAAACAAAAGTCTGGCGGCAAAATGTTTGTAAATGTTGTTCCAACAGCTGAGGCAGCTGAATAACAACATCAAAGAGCCAAAGTTCTTAAAAATGCAAAAGGGAATGACTGATTTATCAAGTTATTCCCTTTTTTTATTTCAGCCCCCCTTTTGACAGGTAATATGTGACGTCATGAAATTCCTAGACCAAGCAAAAATCTTTGTCCGTTCAGGCAATGGTGGCCCCGGCTCTGTGAGTTTCAGACGAGAGGCGCATGTGCCTCTTGGGGGCCCTGATGGCGGTGATGGCGGCAGAGGTGGCAATGTGGTGGCACGTTGTGTTGGCGGCCTTAACACGCTGATCGATTATCGCTATCAACAGCATTTCAAAGCCGCCTCAGGACGCCCTGGTGCGGGTCAAAACAAGGCTGGCCTATCTGGCGAAGATATCGAGATGCGCTTGCCCGTTGGCACGCAAATCCTTGCCGAAGATGGCGAGACCATCCTTGCCGACCTGACAAGAGAAGGCCAAGAAATTATCCTTGCCCAAGGCGGGATGGGTGGTAAGGGCAATGCCTTTTTCAAATCATCCACCAACCGCGCACCGCGCAAATCACAACCAGGTGTGAAGGGCGTTGAATTTTGGGTCTGGTTACGCCTAAAGCTGATAGCTGATGTGGGTCTATTGGGCATGCCAAATGCCGGCAAATCGACCTTTTTGGCCGCTGTATCTGCGGCGCGCCCAAAGATCGCTGATTATCCTTTTACGACCTTGCACCCGAATCTAGGTGTTGTGGCGGTTGATGGTCATGAATTTGTGGTTGCCGATATTCCGGGCCTTATCAGAGGTGCCTCAGAGGGTGCGGGCATTGGTCATCGCTTTTTGGGCCATGTCGAGAGATGCCGCGTTTTATTGCACCTGATTGATGCGACACAGTCAGATCCCATCGAGGCCTATCACACCATTCGTGATGAGCTATCTGCCTATGATGAGACAGGCTTGGCGCAAAAGCGTGAGATTATCGCCCTGTCAAAAGCTGATTCGGCGCCGGCTGATTATTTGGATGATTTAAAGGCCGCCCTTAAGGCTGAGGGCGCTGATGATGTGATGATTATGTCATCTGTCACAGGTCAAGGCGTGACAGATGTGTTGCGCGCGCTTTATGCTGTGATCACACAAGAGGTTGCCGCTGAATTGGCAAAGGATAAAGATGACGAACCTTGGTCACCATAATAATCACGCGCAATCAGCCTCACAGCTGATCAAAGACGCGGCGCGTATTACGATCAAAATCGGCTCTGCCTTACTCTTTAACCCAGATAGAGGCGGTTTGCAGACCAGCTGGCTTGCAGGTCTTGCCAGTGATGTCGCACGCCTTCAT
>DBMZ01000135.1:4731-7542 GCA_002299005.1 Alphaproteobacteria bacterium UBA685
GGCCAAATTATCTTGGCGCAAGCGTGGAATGATAGCCTCAAAGCGCATGGCATCACCTCATCACAAATCTTGCTCGCCCCTGATGATACAGAGACACGCCGCAAGCATTTGAACGCGCGTTCAACCATGGCGACCTTGCTAAATTATGGCTGTGTGCCTGTGGTGAATGAGAATGACACTATCACCACCTATGAGATTCGCTTTGGTGATAATGACAGGCTGGCGGCGCGTGTTGCGACCATGATGTCAGCTGATCTTTTGATTCTGTTATCAGATATTGATGGGCTTTATGATAAAAACCCGCGCACCCATGATAACGCCGCCCATATCCCTGTGATTGATGATTTATCAGATGAGATTATGGCGATGGGCGAATCGGCGAACGCTGAATTTGCCTCTGGCGGCATGGCAACCAAACTGGCCGCCGCGCGTATTGCCACCCATTCAGGTGTGGCGATGATTATCTGTGACGGCACCGCCACCGCGCCCTTATCCGCGCTTGATGAGGGGGCGAAATCAAGCATCTTCAACGCCCAGCTTGCCCCTAGTACCGCGCGCAAAAACTGGATCGCCTCAGCCCTTGATAGCGCCGGCAGCATCACCATTGATGAAGGGGCCAAAAAGGCGCTTTCACAAGGCAGGTCGTTATTGCCCGCAGGTGTTGTGGCGGTTGACGGGCCGTTTGAGCGCGGTGATCTGATCGATGTGCTTGATCAAAATAACAAGATGATAGCCCGCGGCCTATCTGCCTATTCAGCCAGTGAGGCAGAGGCGCTAAAGGGCCAAAAAAGCACCGATTTTGAAGCGATTATCGGCTATCAAGGACGACCAGAATTGGTGCATGCCGATGATCTTGTTGTCATTAACAGCTAATTCTGGCTAGGCTATAGCCCTTAACCCGACACATTCTCGACCCTACACATTTTGGCCAAACATCTTGGATATTGTGACATGACTGAAACGCCCTCTGACCTTAAAGCCTATATAGACACGCTCGCAGAGAACGCCCAAGCGGCCGTCAGCGCTCTTGGCACCTCATCAGGCCAAGCACGCAATGACGCCCTATGCCATGCGGCGGCGTTTATTCGCACCAGAAGCGGTGAGATTCAACAAGCCAATCGCAAGGATGTCGCGGCGGCAGAAGCGCACGGCCTATCTGCGGCGATGATTGACCGGTTAAAGCTTGATGATGCGCGCATTGAAGCCATGGCGGCAGGGCTTGAGGCCATTGCCGCACTGCCAGACCCCCTTGGCGCCAAATTGGCCGAATGGGATGTGCCGAGCGGTCTGTCTATTGCGCGCATTTCAACCGCTTTGGGCGTGATTGGCATCATCTATGAATCGCGGCCAAATGTAACAGTGGACGCAGGCGGCCTATGCATCAAATCAGGCAATGCGGCGATTTTGCGCGGCGGCTCTGATTCTGCCCATTCAGCCGCCCTGCTTGGCCAAGCCATGCGTGACGGCCTCAGCAAAGCCGGTCTGCCAGAAGATGGCGTCCAGCTGGTTGGCACCACAGATAGAGGCGCGGTCGGTCATATGCTGACAGCGGTTGGCAAGATTGATGTGATTGTCCCACGCGGCGGCAAATCATTGGTCGAACGCATCCAAGCCGAAGCACGTGTCCCTGTCTTTGCCCATCTTGAAGGCATTTGCCATTCCTATGTCGCGGCAGGCGCTGATAGGCAGATGGCGATTGATATTCTGGTCAATGCCAAAATGCGCCGCACAGGTATTTGCGGTGCGACCGAGACTATGCTCATCGATGAGGCCATTGCCGCAGACATGCTTGGCCCTATCACAAGCGCCCTGCAAGAGGCCGGCTGTGAGGTCAGAGGCTGTGAGAAGAGCCGCGCTATTATCGATAATCTTGTCCCTGCAAGCGAGGCTGATTGGTCGTGCGAATATCTTGATGCGATACTCTCAGTCAAAGTGGTCAAAAACACAAAAGAGGCCATCGCGCATATCAAACATTATAGCTCAGGTCATACCGAATCGATCATCACCGCTGATTCTGCGGCGATTCAGGCGTTTGTGACTGAGCTTGATTCGGCTATTTTGATGATTAATGCCTCAACACAATTTGCTGATGGCGGTGAATTTGGCATGGGCGCAGAGATTGGCATCGCCACAGGCAAGCTTCACGCAAGAGGCCCTGTCGGGGCGGCGCAATTAACGAGTTTTAAATATGTGGTAACAGGCAATGGCCAAACACGGCCTTTATAGGCACAATCTGCCAGCTGTTTTCAGCTATCAATCGCGGCGCAAAATCGGCTTGCTAGGCGGGTCTTTTAACCCTGCGCATAGCGGGCATATCGCGCTGTCCCAAAAGGCGCGCCTTGCGGGGAGGTTTGATCAAATCTGGTGGCTGGTTAGCCCGCAAAACCCGTTGAAATCAGACCATGATATGGCCGATTATGACAGGCGTCTTGCCTATGCGCGCGCCATCGCTGGCCCTTATCCTTGGTTGCGCGTCCTTGGTCTTGAGGCGCAATGCGGCACGCAATATAGCTATGATGTTATGGCCCTATTATTACAACGCGCCCCGCGTGCCTCTTTTACATGGCTGATGGGCAGTGATAATCTGGTGCAATTTCCGCATTGGCATAAAGCACGCCAAATGACACGCCAAATGCCCTTTATGGTGATGCGCCGCCAAGACAGCTTTTATGCCAGCCTGAACGCCAAAGGGCGCCATTATTTTAGGCGCACAAATATAAGTGGCAAAACGCCTCACCTAACCCTCATCACAAGCTTTGATGATAGACACTCTGCCACCGCTTTGCGCGCCGCCGGGTTTTGGGATAAATC
>DBMZ01000135.1:7664-8643 GCA_002299005.1 Alphaproteobacteria bacterium UBA685
CCCGCACAAAAGTAGCAGGGATTGCCAAATGGCCGAAATTTCGGTATGTTCTAGCCATAATGCTAAGCCTCATACCAACATAGGAGAATGACAATTAGCACGCAAAACACGCAGCCCAGCGCCAATGAGATCAGAGATCTCGTGCTGCAGTCACTAGATGACGATAAAGGCCTGGATATTACGCAAATCCCTCTTGAAGGGAAATCCTCAATCGCAGATTATCTCATCATCGCAAGCGGCTCATCAGGTCGCCAAATTGCGGCTATGTGTGATCACCTAGAAGAAAAGCTGAAGAAAGCTGGCGCACAGATTTTTGGGCGCGAAGGCAAAACGCAAGGTGACTGGATTGTCATTGACGCGCTTGATGTCGTCATCCATCTATTCCGCCCTGAAGTGCGCGAATTTTATGGGCTTGAAAAAATGTGGTCGAAAGATGCCGCAGATGAAGTGCTAACTGTCGGCGCAGAGGGCTAGTCTCGCTAGGGCGGATTTTGGGGCAATCATCATGAATCTTCATATTCTTGCTATTGGGCGCGCGAAAAAAAGCCCAGAGGCAAGCATAGTCAAAGATTATATGACGCGCTTGCCCAAAGGCTCACATCTCTATGAGGCCGAATCACGCCTGCCTTACGGTACGGCCAGAGCCAAAGATGAGAGCGATAAATTACTATCGCTCTATGAGGCTAAAAGGCCAAAATCAGCAAAATTAGTCGCGCTTGACCCGAACGGGCGCAATATCTCATCTCCTGATTTGGCACAGCTCATCTCCAAATGGCGTGACCAAGGCATAGGCGCCGCGTTTTTTGCCATTGGCGGGGCGGACGGCCACAGCCAGCACTTGCTAGATAAAGCCGATGAGAGGTTGCAATTTGGCGCCGCAACATGGCCTCACATGCTATTTCGCGCTATGCTATCAGAACAGCTTTATCGCGCTGAGACAATTATCGCTAATCACCCCTATCATAAATTATAAGTCACA
>DBMZ01000135.1:8802-11637 GCA_002299005.1 Alphaproteobacteria bacterium UBA685
AAATTATAAGTCACAGATTATAGGTCACACGCTTATGGAACATTCGCCTGTTATTTTATGCATTATGGATGGGTGGGGCTTGGCCCCTGCTGGCGAGACAAATGCGGTATCATCTGCCAATACGCCTGTATTTGACGCGCTTATGGCAACCTACCCTAATGCCACACTCGAAGCCTCTGGCCCCGCGGTTGGTCTGCCAGAAGGCCAGCCAGGCAATTCAGAAGTGGGCCATATGAATATCGGTGCTGGCAGATGCGTGTTGCAGGATTTACCCCGCATTCACCAAGCCATCGCCGATGATAGCCTCAAAGATAATCCAGAATTACAGGCCTTTATCACAAAGCTAAAGACCACAGGCGGCGCGGCGCATCTGATGGGTCTCTTCTCAGATGGCGGGGTGCATGCGCATCATGCCCATACAGCGGCGCTTGCCAATATCTTGGCCGCCCATAATATCAAAACCATCATCCACGCCTTCACAGATGGCAGAGACACATTGCCAAAGGTTGCCCTTGCGCAATATGACCGCTTTGCCGCCAACCTATCAGCGCCTGTCCAATGGGGCACCGTTATTGGCCGCTATTTTGCGATGGATAGAGACAACCGCCATGAGCGCACAAAGCAAGCTTTTGACGCCATCACAAGCGCCAAGGCCGACTATAGCGCCGCCAATTATCAAGAGGCCGTAGAAGCCGCCTATGCACGCGATGAGCGAGATGAATTTATCGCCGCCACTGTGATCGAAGGCTATCAAGGTCTGCAATCAGGTGATGGCATTTTCATGATGAATTTCCGCGTTGATAGGGCGCGTCAAATCCTCACTGCCCTGATGAGGCCAGAGGTGATTGGCGCAAAAGCCAGCGATCGCCCTGATGAACTTGTCTATGCAAGCATGACACCTGTCTTTTCAGGCACCCCATCCCTGCCCTATTTATTTGGCGCACAAGATTTATCGCACGGTTTGGGCGAGAGCGTCGCAGCCGCAGGTTTGCGCCAATTACGCTTGGCAGAAACCGAAAAATATCCGCATGTGACCTATTTCTTTAATGGCGGAGAAGAAGCGCAATTCGCCTCAGAAGATCGCACCGTTATCCCCTCACCAAAAGTTGCCACCTATGACCTTGCCCCGATGATGAGCGCGGACGGTGTCTTGGCGCGCGCATTATCATCTATCGCAAATGAAGAGCATGAGTTGCTTATCATCAATTTTGCCAACCCTGATATGGTCGGCCATACAGGCGATGTGCCCGCCGCGCGCCAAGCGGTTGAGACGGTCGATGCCTGTGTTGGCGCGCTTGTAGAGGCGGTGGAGGCCAAGGGCGGCGCGATGATTGTTACCGCTGATCATGGCAATTGCGAAGTGCTGTGGGATTTCGAGGCAGATAGCGCCCATACCGCCCATACCACCAATCTAGTGCCTGTCATTTTGGTGGGCGGGCCAGAAGGCGCGTCTGTCTCAAAAGGCTGTTTGGCTGATTTGGCACCAAGCTTACTTGCCCTGCTCGGCCTCCCACAGCCAGAGGTTATGAGCGGTGAAAATCTAATCAAAATGCCGCAAGGCTAAAAACTTGCACCCTTCGGGCTTGGCATGCCATGATAGTAAGGGTTTTAAACAGTATCGCTTTTGATAAATAAATAAGGGTAGACATGGCGCGCATCACAATGACAACACAACTTGTTTTCCGCTCGATGGCCGTGATTGCCATCGCCAGCGCCATCGGGCTATTCCTGCCAACGCCGCAAAAAGCCTCTGCCCAAGATAACGCAGAAGCCTATCGCCAACTATCGCTTTTCGGCGATGTGTTTGAGCGTGTGCGCGATGAATATGTCGAAGAAAAAACGGATAAAGAGATTATCGAAGCCGCCATTAATGGCATGCTGACCTCGCTAGACCCGCATTCAGGCTATTTGCCAGATGATAATTTCGAAGCAATGCAAGTCCAAACAAGAGGCCGTTTCGGCGGTCTTGGTATCGAAGTGACGATGGATAAGGGCTTTGTGAAGGTCGTCTCACCGATTGATGATACACCTGCCTCAAAAGCCGGCATTCAGCCAGAAGATTTCATTGTCGCCATCGATGGTGAAAGCGTGCTTGGCAAGACCCTCTCAGAGGCTGTGGATGTGTTGCGTGGCCCGATTGGCTCAGAGGTCACAATCTCTGTGCAACGCGGCCAAGATGAGCCGTTTGACGTGGTGATTGTGCGTGATGAGATTAAAATCCGTTCCGTGCGTCATGAGATTTATGACAATGTCGGCTATGTGCGCATCACCACTTTCTCAGAACAAACAACCCCAGGTCTGATGAATGCGGTTGATACGATTATCAAAGAACAAGGTGACGACCTTAAGGGGCTTATCCTTGATTTGCGCAATAATCCGGGCGGGCTGTTGGCCGAAGCTATCTCAGTCTCAGATGCCTTCTTAGAAGGCGGCGAGATCGTCTCAACCAGAGGGCGCGAGGATAGCCAGACACAACATGCCTATGCACGCCCGGGTGATATCGCGCGTGGCTTGCCGCTCATCGTTCTGATTAACTCAGGCTCAGCCTCTGCCTCAGAGATTGTCGCCGGCGCCCTTAAGGATCATAAGCGCGCGATTTTGATGGGAACACGCTCTTTTGGTAAGGGCTCTGTGCAATCGATTATCCCTATGCCGGGTCATGGCGCCATTCGCCTGACGACCGCGCGTTATTACACCCCGTCGGGCATCTCTATCCAAGCCAAGGGTATCAGCCCTGATATTGAGGTCGAATTGGCGCGTATCGAAAAGCTTGATGGCGGGCGTTACCGCGAAGAAGATTTGCAAGGCGCGCTTGATAAAAAGGCCGAGGAAGAC
>DBMZ01000156.1 GCA_002299005.1 Alphaproteobacteria bacterium UBA685
ATGACGCTTGCCAATTGGTTAGAAAAGCACCCTGACACCCAAATTTTGCAATATGACCCTATCTTTACCGGCAAATATGATTTCCTTGGTAAATTGATGAATTTTGAAGCCTCTTTCCCGCGCTGGTATATGCAAAAGATACCGCCATTAGTGATTGGTGTTGAGGTTGATGGCGTATCGCACGCCTATGATCTAGGTGGTTTGCAGAAAAGCCGTCTTGTGAATGATGAAGTCGCGGGCACCAATTTGCTTGCGGTGAGTGATGCACAAAACACCTCAGCCTTTGTTTATGACCGCACGATTGACGGCGAGACATTGAACTTCACTGTTGAGGGTGATGGCATGAAGGATGATGAGACAGGCTCTGAATGGAACCATTTGGGTCTATGCACCAAAGGTAAGATGAAGGGCGCGCAATTGACGCAAATCCAAAGCTATCAGCAATTTGTGCGCGCATGGATTACCTTCCATCCAGATACTAGCTTCTACATGTTCTAATCCTAAAGGGTATGAGTGAGAGATGAATATTCTGTTTATCATGTATGATCAGTTGCGCTTTGATTATCTTAGCTGTGCTGGTCATCCCCATTTGAAGACGCCTAATTTTGATCGTGTCGCGGCCAAAGGTGTGCGTTTTACCAATGCCTATGTGCAATCGCCTATCTGTGGTGGTAGCCGTATGTGTTTCTATACTGGCCGCTATGCCTCTAGCCATGGGGCACATTGGAACGGGTTTCCGCTTCGTGTGGGCGAACAGACCATGGGCGATCATCTGCGCCGTGCTGGCATGGATGCCTATCTGATTGGTAAGACGCATATGAAGGCTGATGCTGAGGGGATGGAACGCCTTGGTCTATCGGCTGATACAATTATTGGGGCGCGCCAGACGGAATGCGGCTTTGATGCGATTGTGCGTGATGATGGTCTATGGGGTAGCGGGCCTGATGGTCTGTATGACGAAAAGCGTTCACCCTATAATGAATATCTCAAATCAAAGGGCTATGAGGCTGAAAACCCGTGGGCGGATTTTGCCAATGCAGGGGTGGATGGTGATGATATCGCAACGGGCTGGATTTTCCGTAACGCGGATAAGCCGGCGAATATTAAAGAAGAAGATAGCGAGACACCGTGGCTGACCTCAAAAGCGATCGAATTTATGGAACAGGCCGAGGGCAAATGGCTGGCGCATGTCAGCTATATCAAGCCGCACTGGCCGTTTATTGTGCCAGCGCCTTATCATAATATGTTCAATGAAAGCCACGTGCCGCCCGCAAAGCGCCACGCGGTTGAGCGCGAAGATGTCCAGCCTGTCTTTGGGGCTTATCAGAATAATAAGATTGCCCAAGCGTTTCAAAAAGATGAGGTGCGCAATAAGGTCATCCCGGCCTATATGGGCTTGATTAAGCAATGTGATGACCAGCTTGGCCGCATTCTGGATTACCTAGAAGAAACAGGTCAGATGGATGATACGATGATCGTGCTGACATCTGATCATGGTGATTATTTGGGCGATCATTGGCTTGGGGAAAAGGATTTGTTCCACGACCAATCAGCCAAAATCCCAATGATTATTTATGACCCGCGCGAGAGAGCCGATAGCACAAGAGGCACGGTCTGTGATGCGCTGGTTGAGAGTATCGATTTGGCGGTGACCTTTGTTGAAGCGGCAGACGGCAAAGTGGCCGATCATATCCTAGAGGGGCGTTCTCTTCAGCCGTGGCTGGATGGCAAAACACCTGAATGGCGTGATTATGTCATTAGCGAATTTGATTATTCAGCGACGCCGATGGCCGTGCAATTGGGCCTAGAGCCGCGCGATGCCAGATTATTTATGGTCTTTGATGGGCGATATAAATTAATGCATGCAGAAGGCGACTTCCGTCCCATGCTTTTTGATTTGCAAGAAGATCCTGAAGAATTTCACGATCTGGCAAAATCAAATTCTCATCAATCTGAGATTGACAGGCTCTACACTTACCTTACCAAATGGGGTTTGCGGATGTCTCAGCGGGTGACCAAATCTGATGATGATGTGAAGGCCATGAGAGGGCGCTCAATGCGGCGCGGTATCATGCCTTTCTTGGCAGATGGCAGTGAGGTTCCAGCTGAATTGCTGGAAAAATATAACGGTAAAGTAAAGCAAAGGTTTGTAAAATGATGAAAGCGAATCCCGCCCTTGTTGGACAACGCACACAAACAGAAAAACAAATCGTTGAGCTAGGCACAGGCATCTGGTCTGCGATTGGTTATGCCGCATCAAACGTCCATATGATTGAAGGCAAAACAAGCATCACAATCATTGATACAAGCGAGACAACTAAGGCGGCGGAAAATATCCTCGCTGAGTTTCGCAAAATTACTGACAAGCCTGTTGGCCGGATTATCTATACCCATAGCCACCGTGATCATATCTCTGGTGCGAGCGTGTTCTCTGAGGGCAATGAGGTGCCGATTATCGCCTCTCATCTGTTCCAGTCTGATTTGGTTGATGTGGATGAAAATCTGATTACCGCCGCTAAGCATTTGATGCGTCGTACCTTGATGCAATTTGGCTTTGGCCTGTCTGATGATGAGAGAATTAGCCTTGGTGTTGGGCCGGGCGATCGTCCTGTTGAGGGGATGGGTGCTGGCTTTATCGCGCCAAATGAAATTATTCATGCCGATGGTAGCATTGAGTTAGATGGCGTCTCTGCACAGCTTATCCATGCGCCGGG
>DBMZ01000107.1:0-587 GCA_002299005.1 Alphaproteobacteria bacterium UBA685
GGCCCATCAGGGCGCGCGGCATGTGCCAGACGCTTTGCTTCATCAAAGGTCAGGTGGCGCGGTGATTTTTCAAAAAACACCATGCCAACAAAGGCGGCACCAGCATCAGCGCAATGATCATAGTCAGCTTTGGTACGAATCCCGCAAATCTTAGCCCCTTTTGGCGCAAGGTGGGGGAAGGTTTGGTGCGCGTTATTTGTCATGAAAAGAAAGTCTTTCGCTGGCAGAGTGCGGTGCGTCCTTTGTGCTAGATATCTGTGATGCTTGTGCGAGCGCGTCTGTTTTGCGTGTCAGCTTTTTTTCCGTGCGATAAAGAGAGAGGCGCAAGGCTGAGATCCGCATGCTTGCCAATAGGGCAATGAGTAAGAGGCCCGCGCAAAAGGCGCATAGGGTGATAAGCCAAATAGGGGCTTCGATAGGCGCGCTTTGCGGCCATAGGGTTAGCTGTATTACCGCATCATTCACCACAGCAAAAAAGGCGACATAGCCTAGAATCATAAGGGTGAGAATGGTCCCGAATAGCTTGGCAATGGCGGCCATAACAGCAAGGGTTCCTTTTATTGAGGGGGCAATAGGCTATAGAGCCA
>DBMZ01000107.1:833-6709 GCA_002299005.1 Alphaproteobacteria bacterium UBA685
TCGCCATCTTCAAGAGCCCCAATGATTGTATCAAACACTGTGCTGACAAGTCGTTCAATATCACGATGATACAATGTCGGGTTTTGTGCAGCGAGACGAGCAATCAATTCAGATTTTGTCATTATTTATAATCCACACTTCAAAAAAACCTTTTAAATCATGGCCATCTATCGATAAAGCGTCAATAAAAACTATCACAAAAGAGGTAAAACTATCACGAAACAGGCAAAAATAGGTATTTTGCCAATCTTACAGGCTGCTGGATAAAAAAAGGCCCCGCATAATCATGCAAGGGCCTTTGATTTTAAGTATCAGCGCTTAACGAAGCGAGAAGGGGCGAGATTTACTCGTCGCCACCGTCTTTCTTTGCCAAAGCCGCGCCAAGGATATCACCCAAGCTTGCACCTGAATCAGATGAGCCGAATGTTTCCATCGCTTGCTTTTCTTCGTTAATTTCACGTGCCTTCACAGACAATGTTAGCTTGCGTGATTTTGAGTCGATAGATGTGATAACCGCATCCAACTTCTCTTCAACAGCGAAACGCTCTGTGCGTTGCTCTGCTCTTTCACGCGCCAAGTCTGCTCTGCGGATGAAGCCAAATAGGCCTTCACCGACACGTACTTCAAGACCGTTGTCTGTTACTTCTGTGATTGTACATGTAACAGTCTCGCCCTTGCGCACCTGATCAACAAGACCCGCATATGGATCTTCGCTCATCTGTTTGATGCCAAGTGAGATACGTTCTTTTGTGATATCGATATCAAGCACCTTCGCTTTGACCATCGCACCTTTTTCGAAGCCTTCAAGAGCTTGCTCGCCTGTCACTTCCCAAGAAATGTCAGATAGGTGTACAAGGCCGTCAATCTCTGCGCTCAAGCCTACGAATAGACCGAACTCAGTGATGTTGCGAATTTCGCCTTCGATTTCTGTACCAGCAGGGTTAGCAGCTGCGAAATCTTCCCATGGGTTGCCCTGAACTTGCTTCAGGCCAAGTGAGATACGACGCTTTGCAAGGTCGATATCAAGCACCATGACTTCGATTTCTTGGCTGGTTGATACGATTTTGCCTGGGTGTACATTCTTCTTTGTCCAGCTCATCTCAGAGACGTGAACAAGACCCTCGATGCCTTCGTCCAATTCAACGAATGCGCCATAGTCAGTGATGTTTGTAACACGGCCAGTTAGCTTTGTGCCAATTGGGAACTTCTCAGAAGCGGCTTCCCATGGATCTGACATCAACTGCTTCATGCCAAGCGAGATACGCTGTGTTTCTTGGTTGAAACGGATAACCTGTACATCAACAGTTTGACCAACGCTCAAAGCTTCTGATGGGTGGTTGATACGCTTCCACGCAATGTCTGTGACGTGCAATAGACCGTCAACACCGCCCAAATCAACGAACGCGCCGTAATCTGTGATGTTCTTAACAACACCCTGTAGAACCTGACCTTCTTCAAGGCTAGAGACAAGCTCTGTTCTTGCTTCGGCTCTTGATTCTTCGAGGACAGCTCTTCTTGAGACAACAATGTTGCCGCGGCGTCTGTCAATTTTCAAGATTTGGAATGGCTGTGGTGTACCCATCAATGGGGCAATGTCATGCACAGGGCGGATATCAACTTGTGAGCCTGGCAAGAAGGCTGTGGCGCCTGATAGGTCGACGGTAAAGCCACCTTTTACGCGGCCAAAGATAACACCTGTCACACGTTCTTGTGCTTCAAAGGCGCTTTCTAGCATGATCCATGCTTCTTCGCGTCTTGCTTTTTCACGGCTGAGGACGGCTTGACCATCACGGTCTTCCATGCGCTCAACATAAACTTCAACTGTATCGCCTGATTTGATCTCAGCTTCTTGACCTGGTGCGCCAAATTCTTTTAGCGGCACGCGGCCTTCTGATTTCAAACCAACATCAATCACGGCATAGTCGCCTGCGACTTCGATGACATAGCCTTTTACAACACTGCCTTCGACTGAGATGTTCTCTGCAAAGCTTTCAGCTAGCAGATCAGCAAAATTTTCCATGCCAGCCATTGCTGACGCGTCTTGGTTATTTGACAATTACGTTCTCCGTTTAGTGCCATATGATGATCTCAAAAGCTGTGCTTTGATCATACTGCCTTTGCTGGATAAGGCTGCGGCATTTATTTGCTGCATAGATGGGATAAGCAGGCCTCTTATGAGAGGGGCTTTCCTATCAAACGCCGCTGGACGATATGGCGAATAGTCTTTCATCCAGCATTTTTGTTAATCAAGATTTGCTCGCAGCAAATTAAGAGCAAATCATTAGTGCCGCTTTTATAATGAATTTTTCAGAAACTACAAGCTTTTCACGCGATTTAATGCGGCTTGCAAAACTTCTTGGGCGCTTAATTGTGTGGTGTCGATGATAAAGGCATCTGCGGCTGGTTTTAACGGCGCTGTTTCGCGTGTTTTATCTCTGGCATCTCGTTCGGTTAAATCGGCCAAAATTTGCGCCTGTGTGACGCTGTCATCCTTGGCGAATAATTCAAGAAACCGACGCTTGGCACGGACATTAATATCGGCATCAATATATAGTTTCACATCCGCATCAGGCAGGATAACAGAGCCAATATCACGCCCATCAAGAATGGCGCCCTTGCCTGATGGCGGGCTGTTGGCAAAATCGCGTTGCTTGTCGACAAGGGCTTGTCTTACCTCTGGCATAGCAGCGATTTTTGAGGCTATCTGGGCAATTTCAGAGGTACGCAAAGCATCGTCGGCCATGATAGGAAGCGCTAAGTGCGTCGCTATTTTTACAATCTCTGCCACGGCTTCGGGCGTATTATTAACCGTCAATTCTGCCTGTTGGACGCCAAGGGCGACAGCGCGATAAAGGGTGCCTGTATCGAGATAATCATAGGATAGCGCCATCGCAAGTGTCTTTGCCAATGTGCCTTTTCCAGAAGCGGCAGGGCCGTCAACAGCGATTTTAAAACTCATGAGCTTTTGCCCTTATATCTTGTCAGCTTACGCAGTGATAGAGGCGCCAATAGCATTCATCTTATCGGCGAATTGTGGGAAAGATGTATTGATGGTCTCAACGTCATCGACCTGAATTGGCTGGCTTGCGATCATGCCTAGCACCAAAAATGACATGCCGATTCGGTGATCATGCTGGCTGTTGATGGTCGCACCACCTGCGGGCGGGGTATCAGCGCCTGTCACAGACATGAAATCTTCGCCTTCTTGGACAGATACACCGCATTCTTTCAGTCCTTGTGCCATCACAGCGATACGATCTGTTTCCTTGACGCGCAATTCAGCGACGCCAGACATCATGGTTGTGCCTTTTGCCATGCTCGCCGCAACCGATAAGATAGGGTATTCATCAATCATCGAGGCCGCTCTGGCAGGTGGCACATCAATGCCTTGTAATTGTGAGGAGCGAACACGGATATCAGCCACTTCCTCGCCGCCTTCAAGGCGTTGATTAGACAGGGTGATATCGCCGCCCATCTCGATGAGGGTTGTGATAAGGCCCGTGCGTTGCGGGTTCATGCCAACAGCGGGAATCGTGACATCTGAGCCCTTTGTGATGAGGGCCGCGACAATCACAAAGGCGGCAGATGAGGGATCGCGCGGGACCAAAATATCCTTGGCGATCAAATCAGTGCCGCCTGTCATGGTCACGCGATGCTGGCCATCTTCAAGGATCTCTTGGGTGACGCTGACGCCAAAATGGCGCAACATTGCCTCTGTATGATCGCGCGAGATATGTGGCTCTGTGACGATGGTCGCGCCTCGTGCGCGCAAGCCTGCCAATAGGATAGCTGATTTAATCTGTGCAGAGGCAACCTTCGGTGTATAGGAGACAGGCAAAGGTATCTCTAGCCCTGTGACGGTGACGGGCAATTTGCCGTCATTGGTGGTCACAGACGCGCCCATCTCTTCGAGCGGTTCAGTGATACGGCGCATTGGGCGCTTTGATAAGGACGCATCGCCAATAAAGGTCGCGCGCAAAGATTGGCCCGCGATGAGCCCCATCAGCAAGCGCACACCTGTGCCAGCATTGCCCAAATCAAGCGGCGCATCTGGCGCGGTCAGACCGCCCATGCCAACGCCATCAATGATATACTCATCGCCATGCTTTTCGATTTTCGCGCCGCAATCAATCATCGCCTGCTTTGTGGCCATCACATCATCACCTTCAAGAAGGCCCTGCACGCGTGTTTGCCCGACGGCAATCGCACTTAAAATCATTGAGCGGTGCGAGATAGATTTATCACCCGGCACATCAAATGTACCCGCAAGGTTAGCTGACTTATGAGAGACAAGCGATAATGACATGTTATATCCTTTGTTACAGACTATGCAGCCTATCTATTAAGCCTATTTACAAATGGGGCGCAGGCATAGCTTTTGGGTGACAGTATAGAGCGCGGTTTGTCTAGAAAATAGTCTTAATCAGTGAAAAACTGATTTTTTGTTTTGACTTATTTGATTTTTTGGGTGAAATCGCCACTATGCGATCATAGACATGCGCATTGTGCTAGAGAGATGAGGGTTTGAATAATGGCAAAACAGGAACTTGGTAAGAAGCGTCGCTGTGCCTCTTGCGGCATGAAGTTTTACGATTTTAATAAGACAAATATTGAATGCCCAAGCTGTCATACAGCTTTTAATCCCGACCAGCTGCTAAAAAGCCGTCGTGGTCGTTCAGCGAAGGCTGAGCCAGCGGCCGATGCTGCCGTGGCAATCGAAGAGACAGCTTTAATCAGCGATGATAATGCCGAAGAAGAAACAGATGAGCTTGGCGGTGATGAAGCCTTGGTCACTATCGCGCCAAAAGAAAGCGATGATGATGAAAGCAATGCGATTCTAGATGAAAGCGTCGATGAAGATTTCATCGATGAGATCGAAGATGAAGCAGATGATGCCGATAATGAAGAAGGCCTATAAAATTACAAATAGGGCTTGCTTTTCGAAGTAGGTATCGCTAAATCACTGATACTGCGAGTATCGTGGGGCCATAGCTCAGCTGGGAGAGCGCTACAATGGCATTGTAGAGGTCGTCGGTTCGATCCCGTCTGGCTCCACCATTCGCAACAAAGATACAAAACAAAAAAGGCTCTCATCACTGAGGGCCTTTTGTTGTTTTTATCGGTGGTTTGTTTTTTTAGCGTTTAAAGCCCTCACCAAGATAGACCTCGCGCACTCCTTGATGCTCAACAACCTCATCCGGGCGCCCTGACATCATGACCGCGCCATCATGGATGATATAGGTGCGGTCAACTAAATCGAGCGTCTCTCTGACATTATGGTCGGTGATAAGCACGCCTAGCCCATGTTCTTTTAATTGCGCGATAAGCTCTCTAATCTCTGAGATTGAGATAGGATCAATGCCGGCTAGCGGCTCATCTAGCAGAAGGAATGTTGGACGTGCGGCCAAGGCTCGGGCGATTTCAAGGCGGCGACGCTCGCCACCTGAAAGGCTCAGCGATGAGGTATTGCGCAAATGTGTGATGCCAAATTCGGCCATTAAATCTTCAAGCATCATCTTGCGCACATTCTCATCTGTCTCGAATATTTCGAGAACCGCGCGGATATTTTGCTCAACTGTTAGGCCTCTAAAGACACTTGATTCTTGGGGCAGATAGCCGATACCACGACGCGCGCGCTCATAAAGCGGCAGCTGTGTGACATCCTTGCCATCAAGCATCACAGAGCCCTCATCGGCGTTAATCAGGCCAGATAACATATAAAAGGTGGTTGTCTTGCCAGCACCGTTTGGGCCAAGCAGGCCTACTGCTTCACCGCGTCTGACATTTAAGGTGACATTGCGCACAACACGTCTTTTGGCAAAACTCTTGCCAAGGCCAGATGCTTGAAGACCGCGACGTTCACTGACGATTTTCAC
>DBMZ01000107.1:6882-11544 GCA_002299005.1 Alphaproteobacteria bacterium UBA685
TGGCCCGTATTTGTGGCAGTTTCTGGTGACATATCACGCATCATGTGACCTTAGTTATTGATAATTTTTGCCGTCATGCGCCGCTATTCTGAGGTGGTAAGAATACCCGAAACGCGCCCGCTACCTTCGCCGGCAATTAACTTACTGATTCCTTTATTAAAATCAATTTCGGCCTTTTGTCCATTTAAAACGCTCTCGCCATCGATAATTTTTACCGTCCCTGTTAGCAAGGCTTTGCCTGTTTGGGCATCATAAGTGCCTTCTTGGCTAAAGGCTTCCTTGCCATCTTGCTGGCGCACATAGACATTGCCACGTGCATTTACTGTCTCAATTTCTTCGGTTTCGCTCAGGGTGATTTCGATATAATCGCCTTTTAATAGGCGGCCATCTTGCAAGGTGATCTCCCCCTCATCATCGGCAATGATGATGCCGTTCGCTCTATCAAAGGTGAGGCGGTTTTCTGCTTGTGCATTGCCATCTTTTGAGATGATGCGGGCGTTCGGGCCTTCTAATTCATAGAAATTTTCAATGACATTATAATCAAGGCGCGTGCCAGTACCGCTGAGGTCAGCGTCACTGAATGAGACATTATTGGTGGCGATGACGCGCGTGACATCTTGATTATCGGACGCGGTCTCATAAAAGGCGGTTAGGATATCAGCTGATATCGCTTGTGTGCCTCTCACCGCTTTGGCATCGCCATTTGCCTCATAAAGGCCTTTGGTCTGATCCCATACCAATTCCCTAGAAGCTGATATTTCAAGCTGATTTGCCGAAGCACCCAAACTAAAGGCAGCAAGCACGCCCATCATTAATGCGCCGCGTATCATCTGTCTCATGATTTATCATCCTCTCCAATAATTGCCTTACTTTGTCCCTTAAAGATGACCTTGTCCCCAAAGTCCCTCACGCTCATCGCTTCTGCTGTGATCTGCGCTGTTGGGCTGGTGACTAAGACATGCTCTGGTGCCTCAAATTGACCTTGATTAAGATCGCCTGTGAGGTGGTGTGTGTTGAAAATAACCTGGCGTGCGCTCTGGGTAATGACAACATCGCCTGTGAGGCTGACATAATTTGCCACCTGATCAAACTGTCCCTTATTCGATGATAGGGTCACCGCGCCATTTTCTTGATTGGTAAGTTCGCCATCAATGATGGTCAAGTTTACAAGGTTTGCATTGCTGGCATCTTCTGACGCTTTTTGCGCGTTAAGCACGTAATCATCACCGCTTTGCGTCTGCCCCCTATAGGTTAGGCCTTGCAGTTCAAGACGCCCTTCTTGGGTGGTGCTTATCGTGTTAAGTTCAATCTCAATATTATTATCTGATTGGAAGAATAGCACCCAGATAACCAATAAAGCAGAGATGGCGGCCGCAAAGCCGCCGATCACGAAAGAGGGGCGAAAAGAGCGTCCGTCTCTATTTGGCGCCAATTTAACCTTCGGCGCGAAAATAGCGGCTTTTTGAGTTTGTTTTTCAGACACTGTATCAGCTCGTTATCTTTGTGATATCTCAGAATAGGCGGGTGGTTAGGCCGTTTATTAATGGTGAAAAATATCAACCGCATCAAAGCCAGCCAAATCTAGTTTGGCACGATGGGGCAGATAGGCAAAGCATGCTTCGGCATCACCGCGCCTGCCTTCACGTTCAAGGCGAGAAAGCAATTCATCTTTCAGGCGGTGCAAATACAAAACGTCACTTGCGGCATAATCAATTTGTTGTTGGGTGAGGGTATCTCTGCCCCAATCAGATGATTGTTGCTGTTTTGAGAGCTCGACCGATAAAAGCTCGCGGCATAATTCAGCTAGCCCATGCCTGTCAGTATAGGTGCGCACTAATTTAGAGGCGATCTTCGTACAGAAAACAGGGCCTCTCATCTCGCCCGCTAATTTTTGCAATTGGGCAATATCAAAGCGGCCAAAGTGAAACAGCTTCTCGATGCTCTCATCTCTGATAAGCGCCTTAAGGTTGGGGCAATCAGCTTGATCAGCTTTGATTTGCACCAAATGCGCATGTCCATCCCCCGATGATAATTGCACAACACATAGCCTATCTCTTGTGAGGTTCAGGCCAAGTGTCTCTGTATCAATGGCAACAGATTTGCCGAGATCTAGCCCATCAGGCAAATCATCATGATAAAGTGTGTTGGTCATTTTAACATCTCGTCTCTCGCCGCCCTTATGATTAAGCATATTTTGCGGCGTTCACTTTGCGTATCGCGACTAATTCATAAGGGGCTATTATGCCACAGGCGGGGTGTAAAAGCCTATCACATTTTCGCGCGGCGGTCTGCGGCGCTCTGTTGGGGCTTCTGATTTCTCGCCAACATAGATAAAGCCAGCGATTTTATCACTGCCAACAGTGCCGCCAAGAGCGGCTAGCATCTTGTCATTATATGAATACCATTCGGTCACCCATTGCGCGCCATAGCCAAGCGCTTGGGCGGCGGTTGTGATATTCATTGCCACCGCCCCTGCGGATAACACCATTTCCCATTCAGGGATCTTTGGGTGCTCTTTTGGAGTGAATAGCACAGCGAAAATCGCGCCTGCACGAAGAAAGCGCTCTTCTTCAAAGGCAAGGCCTTCTGGCGTCGCATCTTGGTTATTGGCGGCAAATTCAGGGCGCAAAATATGCGTGCCAAGATAGGCCCGCCCCTCGCCTTGGATAACTTGTATCTGCCAAGGGCCAAGCACCGCATGGTCTGGCACACGCACACCGCACGCCAATATCGTCTCAATATCAGCCTCTGGCAGAGGCTCTGAGGTCATCTTACTGATAAGGGTTGAACGGCGGATTTGCAAAAAATCAGTGATAGCATTTGTCATGAGTGGCGTGCCTTTTCAAACGCGGTTTTCATTGCTTTGTGGTGGGCTTTATAACGCCGTCTTTTGACAAGCGAATAATAGCTTCGCACAAGGGTGGTTGTGATACGGCGAACAGGGTTAGTGGCGCGCTGTTTATTATCATAGCCAATTGATGAGCCCATATCTTCATGGACGACAAGGTCACTATTGGTGGTGGCGATATATAAGCCTGAGTGCCACCATCTATTGAGCATCATATCGATTTCAAGGCCGAATTTTGCATGGTTGTTCAGGATATGGCGCGCCGCTTTGCGGTTGATCACATAGCCAAATGACCCAATATTTGAAAAACGCTTGAACCGAAATTCTAGGCCCTTGTCAGACGTGCCAATTAAGGCAGAGGGCCGGTTGGCGCGTGAATCACATAAAAAGATAATGTCCAAACACCCCATCGCATCTGATAGGCACGCCATATGCTTTGGCAGTTTCTCATTCGCCAACACATCATCTTCTAGGATGATGATAGCCTCCTCGTCGCTATTTATCAGATATTCACATGCCTTAATATGCGAGAGGTGACAGCCAATCGCGCCGGGGTTTGGGTAATAGGACATGTTGCGCATGACGCTTGTGCTATCGGTGTGGCGGCTGACCTCATCTGCTTGCCAGCCTCTGGCATCGACGGCGTCTATCCAATGGCAAGATAGGCCGTGGCTCGCAAGATTGGCGGCGAGACGCTCACGGCGCGCGCTAGCTGACGGTAATGAGATGACAACAATTTCCATGGCTCTATCTTTAGGGTTTGCGTGGCTAGATGGCAAGATGGTGTCGCTGACAAATAACCGTTTTACGCATCTTCATGACTATCGGGATCTGATATATGTGGGGCTCTATGCCTCTAAGCTGGCGGCCATGGCAAAAGCAGAGGCCCATGCCCATTGGAAATTATGGCCGCCTAAATGGCCTGTCACATCCATCACCTCGCCAATGAAATAGAGACCGTCACATTTTTTGGCCTGCATATCTTTTGAGGAAAGCTCATCTGTATCAACGCCGCCAATTGTCACCTCGGCTGTCCGATACCCTTCGGTACCCGCCGGTATCATCTCCCAGCCATTGGTGAGGCTGGCGATGTGGTCTAGTTTTTTATCACTGAGATCAGCAAGCCTGCCTGTGATTTCTGCGCCCTCGCAGATTTGTCCTGCCAGACGTTTTGGCACAAGGCGTGAAAGGGCTTGGAGCAAGTCTGTGCGGGGTGCGTCTTTCTTTTGACTGCGCAAATAATCAGACACATCATAGCTTGGCGCAAGATTGACACTCACCGCTTGGCCTTCTTGCCAATAGGAAGATATCTGCAAAATTGAAGGCCCTGAGAGGCCGCGATGGGTGAAGAGTAAGCCTTCGGAGAAAAGCGTTTTGCCAAAGCGCACATCTGCCTCAACGGACAAGCCGGCTAGCTCTGCGCAATAGGCTTTGAGGCGATCTGTGAAAGTTAAAGGGACAAGGGCGGCGCGTGGCTCAATAATATTCAGCCCAAATTGCCGCGCAATATCATAGCCAAAACCAGTGGCTCCAATCTTGGGAATAGACAGGCCGCCAGTTGCGATAACCAGCTTGTCAGCTTCAATCGTGCCGGCGTTTGTCGCGATGATAAAGCGCGCGCCCTTTTTGGCAACGCTGTGAACCTCTTTGCCAAAATGGGTTTCAACACCGGTGCGCGCACATTCTTGGAGCAACATATCAATGATATCTTGGGCGCTATGATCACAGAATAATTGGCCGAGCTTTTTCTCATGATAGGGGATGTTATAGCGTTCAACCAAATCGATGAAATCATAGGGGCTATAGCCGGCGAG
>DBMZ01000107.1:11777-16723 GCA_002299005.1 Alphaproteobacteria bacterium UBA685
AGGCCCGCAGCGCCAGCGCCGATAATCGCAACGTCATAGGTAAGAGGCTTAGGCATTTGTTTAATGGCTTGATTTTGGCGTCATTAGCCAGATGATAAGGCGATGAATGCCATAGCCAATAACGGGCAGAATAATGACAAAAAAGGCGATGGGAATAAGGCGCCCCTTATCATGGCCAGGTGAAATTAGGCCCGCGGTGAGCAATAATATCTCGCCAAGGGCAATCACTAGCCAATTAAAACTCAGTAATATAACACGCAAAATGGCCATCTTTTTTACTCTTCTTTATTATCGCTATGAGGCGCCGTACCACCAGACAAGACAGGGTCAAGCCAGCTTTTTGTTTCCGTTTGTTTTTGCAAGGCGGCGGCCTCATCCATTGGCACAGGCGCGCCGTGCCCCCATACAGGATTTGGCCAAGCGCTATCTGTCTTGTGACGCGCGATTATATGCAAATGCATGGCAGGCACAATATTCCCAATTGTCGCAATGTTCATTTTATCAGCGTTTGTTTTAGTTGAGAGAATTTCGCCTATTGAGGTGGCAAGCTCCATCATTTGGTGGCGCATGGCGGGGCTAAGGTCATGCAACTCTGTGATACCTTGAAGGCGGGGGATTAATAACAGCCAGTGATAACGCGCATCATTGACAAGGCGGACCTCAAAATCATCCATCTGGCAGAGCGACCATGAGGTCGAAGCGATAAGGGGATCGATGGTGAAATGGCTCATAGGGATACTCTCAAATCTGCTTAGTGCCTTGCACTATAACATTGCTGGCATCATAGTAGCCAAAGGTATTATAAAAATAAAGGAACGGCTAAAATGAAACAATTTATGCTTCTGCATGTTGGGTTTAAAAAACCATCGCCTGAGGTGATGGAAAAATGGAACCAATGGTTTGCTGACACAAAATCTTGCACGGTTGATATGGGCGGCTTTATGGGTGGCCAAGAAGTAACAAGCGACGGGGTGGCTGAGCTTGGCTGGGATGAAAACTGCCTGACAGGCTATTCTGTGATTGAGGCTGAGACGATGGAAGAGGCCACTAAAATCGCCTCAGGCAACCCGTTTATTACCGCTATTCGCATTTATGAGTTGCGTAAACATTAGATTTTTCGTGCGCGCGCTCTATCCTCATGAGAGTATGTTTTAAGGTCACTGATTAAGAGAGTTTTATGCAAACGAACAGGTTCTTTTCAAGCAAATCACGGCCTGTGCATGAGGGGCTATACCCGCTGCACCGTCTCAAGAGACTTGGCCGCGATAACAGCTATGATGTGGCAGGGCTATCGCCTTTTGAGGCGCTGTCATTTCATCGCCCGTTAATGCCTGATAATATCGTCAATGCGATGGCAGATCACCAAGCGATGCTTGATGCTATTCGTGATGGCTTGATCAATAAGGCACAGGCAGACATGCCTGATGATTTGCAAGAACGCGCCAATCACCTAAAGGCGTTTGGCTATTTTTGTGATGCGGCTTTGGTGGGTGTGGGGCAGATAAAAGCGGCCGATTTTCTGGATAAGCCAACCCGCAATCAAGATGTGGATGGGCTGACAGATATGTTGCGCTCACGCCAGACCAAGACGCTGGCGGCTGGTATTGATATGATCATGGCGGATTTGAAAGATTCGGTCGAATCGCCTGAGCGAAATGTGCTTCATCATGACCATGCGCTCACCTTTATTTATGAGTATCGCCGCGACCCTTATGAGGGGGAGGCAGGGGCTGATTGGCTGAGTGATGCACAAGCGCACCGTGCCTGTTTGCTATCGGCTGAGACAGCGATTGTGATTGCGAATTATATCCGCTTGCTTGGCTATGATGCCAAGGCTCATACGATGGCCGCCTCTGATATTTGCCTGAAACGCGCGGCTGTGGCGAGCGGGGTGGCTGTCCCTGATATGTCTCGTGGGCCAGAAGGTGATGAGATAGAAGCGCCGTGGTTTGGGCGCCGCTTTGGGATGAGTGTGGTGACAACCACGATGCAGATGGAGACTGATTTGCCGCTGGCACCGCTGGCAGAACAGCCGCAATCAGATCTATCTGGCTTTAATTGGCGCCTTGGTCGCCATAGTGCCAAGAACGCTGGTAATAAAGACCCGTTCCGTAAAAGAGACTATAAAGATAGCCCGATGCCGCTTGAGACATTAAAGCGTGTCGATACACCGACCACCTATATTGATGAGGCAAATATTCCGCGTGTGCCAAAGCGCACAGATATGTTTGCCAGAGCGCAGTTTGGCGATATGGGCGAGGCAAATCAGAAAAATGCGACAGGTGGCTATTATGCCCGCAAATCGCCAACCGCCTTTGCACAAAGACGCGCGCTTGGGGCCTTTGTCCTACTGCAAGATGGGGTGGCTGAGGTGCCTCCTAGCCCTGATGTGGATGAGGCAAGCAAGGCTCGGAACGCTGATTTGATTAAGGCTGCTAGCTATTTTTTGGGTGTTGATGCGGTCGGTCTCTCGCGTTGTCCTGACTGGACATGGTATTCGCATAATGCCAGAGGTGAAGAGGTTGAACCGCCGCATGATAACGCCATCTCGATGGTGATTGACCAAGGGTTTGAGACTATGGAAGGCGCGTCTGGTGATGATTGGATTTCGGTTGCCCAATCAATGCGCGCTTATTTGCGGTTTTCCTTACTTGGCGGTGTTATCGCCGCACAAATCAGGCATCTCGGCTATGAGGCAAAAGCGCATACGGTCATGGATGGCGATGTGCTGCAACCGCCTTTATTATTGCTCAGTGGTCTTGGTGAGGTCAGCCGTATTGGTGAGGTTATCATGCATCCTTATTTGGGCCCGCGCCTGAAATCAGGTGTGGTGACGACGACAATGCCAATGGCGCATGATAAGCCAATTGATTTTGGCATGCAGAATTTCTGTGAATCATGCCAGAAATGTGCGCGTGAATGCCCCTCTGGGGCGATTACCGCGGGGCCAAAGCGGATGTTTAATGGCTATGAGACGTGGAAATCTGATAGCCAGAAATGCACAACCTATCGCATTGGCACCAAGGGCGGGGCGATGTGTGGGCGCTGTATGAAAACTTGCCCGTGGAACCTAGAAGGGCTGTTTGCCGAAGCGCCTTTCAGATGGGCCGCCTCAAACATCCCAAAGGCCGCCCCATTGCTGGCCAAGCTAGATGATATGGTCGGGCATGGCACGATTAACCCTGTTAAAAAATGGTGGTGGGATATTGAGCTTAAAGAAGATGGCGGTTACCGCGCGGCAAGCCATCCTGTGAATGAGCGGGGTATTAGCCCTGATTTGCGGATTGATTTCGAAGATCAAACGCTGGCTGTTTATCCCGCGCCTTTGACCCCGCACCCTTTCCCCTATCCAGATATGATGGACAGAGAGGCTGGCATCAAAGCCTATAAGGCGATGGTCAGCGCGCGTGAACATAAAGACTTGCTGGCAAAGGGTGAGAGAGATCATCTGCATGTCAGGCCTGATCATGAAACATCACCTGTTCTGCCTGTGATTATCTCTAAGGTTGAGGTGATGAGTGAGGCGATTACCAAATATGAGTTTCGCCATGTTGATGGGGATGATTTGCCGCCTTGGCAGGCTGGGGCGCATATTGATGTGCTGGTTGCGCCTGAATTTTTGCGTCAATATTCCATGTCAGGCAATCCATCTGATCGCAGTGTTTATCAAATCGCGGTGTTGCGCGAAGATGAAGGGCGCGGCGGGTCTGCCTTTTTGCACCGTATTTTCAATGAAGGCCGCCGGGTATTTATCTCGCATCCGATCAATCATTTTGGGATGGTCGACCATGATGGCATGACTTACTTGATGGGTGGCGGTATTGGGCTGACCCCGATGATTGCCTTTGCGCATGAATTGCATGAGGCAGGCAGGCCGTTTGAATTGCATTACTCCCTCTCAAAAGCCGCTGATGAGGTGTTTCAAGATGATTTGAAGCGCTTTGGCTGGGCCGATAATGTGCGCCGTCATGTCTCTGAGACAGGGGGGCGTCTTGATTTGGCAAGCCTTTGGCAGGCGGCTGATAAGAAGGGGCATATTTATGCCTGTGGCCCTGAGGCCTATATGTCGGCGATTGCAGAGACAGCCGCGCAGGCAGGCTTTGCAGAAGAGCATATTCACCAAGAGTTTTTCGCGGTGCCAGAATTGCCTGATTATGAAAATCATGCCTTTGAGTTGCTGATAAAATCAACCGGGCAAATCATCTCAGTCTCACCTGATGAGACAGCCGCAGATGCCTTAAATGATAACGGCTTTGCGATTGATGTGAAATGCAGTGATGGGCTATGCGGTGTCTGTTCTTGTGATTATGTTGAAGGGTCTGTTGAGCATCGTGATTTTGTCCTCTCTGCCGCGCAAAAAGACTCACAAATCATCTTGTGTCAATCACGGGCAAAAGAGCCTGATGGCAAGGTGGTGTTGGATCTGTAATGGCTGATAAAACAAGCACAGAGATAGATTACCGAAGCCTTTTGAAGGCCATGCCAGTGGCGCAGAAGCGGCGTCTGATGGCGCTGACGAATTATCATGCGGCGGTCAATCTATCGGTGCATCTGTCGCTTATCGGCCTTTGTGCGTATGGCCAATATAACAGTGCGGGGGTGGTGAGCATTTTGTGCCTCATCGGGCAGGGTATTGGCATGTGCTTTTTATTTTGCGCGATGCATGAGGCAAGCCACAATACCGCCTTTCGGACGAAATGGCTGAATCAGATGGTGACCTATGGGGCGGGGTTGTTGCTGTTTATGGGGCCGAGATGGTTTACCTATTTTCACGCAAGTCATCACAGATATACCCAAGACCCTGTGCATGACCCTGAATTAAGCGCGCCAAAGCCGGATAATCTGAAAAGCTATCTTATCTATTTGTCGGGTGTGATGATTTGGTGGGGCGCGGCGCAGGCGTTGATAAAGAATGCGGTGGGCCCAGCAAATGATGCCTATATCCC
>DBMZ01000111.1:0-5046 GCA_002299005.1 Alphaproteobacteria bacterium UBA685
TCTTGAAAGGCTGAAAATCCTTTGGGAGAGAAACCGGCGCCAAAACCACCATTTTGGAAAGACGCGGCTTTTGCCTTCATGCCTGCTTGAAAGCGTTTGGCAATTGCGAGGCCGATGATGGTTCTAATGCCCGGCATAAAACATAAAAAGCCAAGCATATCTGTCACATAACCGGGGATAAGCATCAAAACCGCGCCCACAAGCAAGGAAAGTGAGCTTGCGATAGCGGGGCTTTTTGGTTGGCCCTTGGCGATATCGGCGCGTAATTCTGCCATGACGATCGCTGATTGACTGCGCAATAGGTGGATGCCAATCGCCGCGGTCACAAAGATCCCGATAAAGGCCAACAAGCCGCCTATGGCATCGACAACATGTGCCATTGCTTCAAATTCAATCCAGCCATAGAGGATAAAAGTGATTATGGCGTAAAGTACCATTTTTATAGCTCCTTTGCTTGCCCTTTGCCGCGTTTGTGCCTATCTCTAGTAAGAGATAATTATTCCTTCACTTTTAACATATGGGGATTGCTGTGCCCTTTGTCGATATATTGATATTCGCTATTATCGCTATTTTCCTCGGATTGCGCCTGCGCAACATCCTTGGCAGTCGTGATGGCTATGAACAAACACCCGAAGAAATGGGGCAAAACCGCGCAAAACGCGATATGTCCGATGCGGCTGAGGCTGACAGAGACGCGTTTGATGAGGGGCAGAAAAAAGTTGTGCCCCTTCGCCCTGCCGCCCCTTCAGGCTCTGGTATTACAGCGATTAAGCAAGCTGATCCGTCTTTTCAAGAAGATCAATTCATGCAAGGGGCAGCCTCTGCCTTTGCGATGGTGCTGAATGCCTATGCTGAGGGTGATTTAAGCCAATTGCGCCGCTTGCTGGGCTATGATTTGTTCAATGAATTCTCAGAGGCTATTCGCCAACGGAATGTGGAGAATGAAAGCCTGTCATTGGTGATTGACCAAATTGATGATGTGCAAATTCTCGATGGTGAATTGGTGGATGGCATCGCGTCTGTGAATGTGCGCTTTGTCAGCCAGCAAACACGTCGTTTGTTTGACGCGCAGGGTGATGAGATTATCGATGATAGCTCACATAATGAGACTGTCATTGATGTATGGACATTTGAGCGGGATACACAAATCGCTGATCCAAACTGGAAGCTTGTCGAGACTTCATCAGAAGCCGGTAGCGAAGGCGGAGAGGATGATTAAGTGTGCGCCAAGAGCACAAAAGATGACAAAGATCTTTGGGCAGAGGTGACCAAGAGCGTTACCCCTGCCAAAAGAGATGACGTGCTTTTTAAAGCGACAAACGCATCAAAAAAAATTCCCCAAACCGCAAAAGCCAAAAAAGCGCACGCACAAGCACATGTGAAGCCAGCGCTTAAAACGCATGTTAAGCCTGAGACAAATCCAGCTGATTTGCGCTCGGCCCGCCCTGTGATGCGCGCTGGCATCGATAATGCCTCGGCAAGACGCCTGACCAAGGGCGCGTTTGAGATTGATGACACGCTCGATTTGCACGGTAAAACAGAGGCTGTGGCGCATAAAACTTTGTTACAATTTGTGCAAAACGCATCCAGACGGGGCCTTAGAACCTTGCTGATTATCACAGGCAAGGGGGCAAGAGGCGAAGGTATACTGCGCCGCAAAGTGCCTGAATGGCTCAAAGATTATCCGCTAAAGCCGCACATATTGGCGATATCACAAGCAAGCCCCAAAGATGGCGGCGGCGGGGCGCTTTATGTGCGTCTGCGCCGTGCCCGTGATATATAAAAAAAGGGGGGGTAAGGCGATGACACCATTTGGAGCTTTGATGCGTCATTGGCGCCAGACCAAAAACAAGACCCTTAGCGAGCAAGCCGCCTTTTTGGAGGTATCAGCCGCTTATTTATCATCACTTGAACATGGCAAGCGTGGCAGGCCATCTTTTGCGATGGTTGACCAAATCTGTGTCTTTCTTGATTTGATTTGGGATGAGGCAGAGGCGTTAAAACAGGCGGCGATGCATTCACATCCAAAACCTGTGATTGATACCTCAGACCTATCACCAGAGGCGGTGCGTCTTGCCAATCTTTTGGCACAGAATATTGACCGCCTATCTGAAGAGGCATGCGCTAGCCTGTGTGATGAGGTCACAAACCGCCTCTAAGTGGCTATTTTAAGCGCGTTTTAAGGTATCTCTTTTGGGTGTATTTTGGGTTTCTGTTATACACCTAACACTAGCAAAAGAGGCAAAAAGCTGTTACATGATAAGGGCTATCGCTTGCTATGAGAGCTAAGCGAGCCGAATAAAGATGCCATAGCATGCCGCCATATTCACAAGACGGCAGATGGTATAAGGGTGATGATAATTATGAGACAGGCTCAAATTACACGCAAAACCAATGAGACCGAAATCACAGTCCAGCTATCGCTAGATGGCACGGGCAAAGCTGATATTGATACAGGCATTGGGTTCCTTGACCATATGTTGGAACAATTGGCGCGTCACTCGCTGATGGATATCACGCTAAAGGCGGCGGGTGATTTGCATATTGATGCGCACCACACAACCGAAGATACAGGCTGGGCTATTGGCTCGTGCCTCAAAGAAGCCCTTGGCGAGCGCAAAGGTATTGGCCGTTATGCGCATGCCTATTTGCCGATGGATGAATGCCTGAGCCGCGTGTCTGTGGATGTATCAGGGCGCCCGTTTTTGGTCTGGCGCGCTGAATTGCCATCGCCTGTGCTTGGCACGATGGAAACAGAATTATTCCGTGAATGGTTTCAGGCCTTTGCGATGGGCGCTGGTATCACCTTGCATGTCGAAAATCTCTATGGCGTGAATACGCACCATATTATTGAGAGCATCTATAAGGGTCTGGCGCGCGCATTGCGTCAGGCGATTGAGATTGATGAGCGCCAAGGTGACAGGATCCCATCAACAAAGGGAACGCTTGGCGGTAGCCTATAGCGCGCTTGGGGGAGCCCTTATTTTGCGTAAAATCGCTGTTATCGATTACGGGTCTGGGAATCTGCACTCTGTGGTGAATGCTGTGAGGCAAGCGGCACGCAGTAATGGCGCAGATGATGCGGTTATGCTTGCCCAAACAGGGGAAGATATTCTAACCGCTGATGCGATTATCTTGCCAGGTGTGGGGCATTTCGCCGATTGTCGCCAAAATCTGCAAAAAGCCGCAGGTCTTGAAGAGGCGCTTACGGAAATGGTGCAGGTACGAGCGCGGCCATTTTTGGGAATCTGTGTTGGCATGCAAATGCTGGCTGATACAGGTCATGAAGGCCAGCCCATTGACGGGCTGTCTTGGGTGGCAGGTGATGTGCAAAAATTAGCGCCAGAAGATAAGGCGCTGAAAATCCCGCATATGGGTTGGAATCAGTTGCAAATGACCGCGCGCCATAAAGACCATCCTGTGATTGCCAATATGTCAGATACCCCGCATGTTTATTTCGTGCATAGCTATCATTTTATTGCCAAACAGGCAGATGATGTGGTGGCAACATCTGATTATGGGGGGCCTGTGACGGCGATCATTGCCAAGGATGTGATGATTGGTACACAATTCCACCCCGAAAAAAGCCAAGCAGAAGGCCAAGCCTTTTTGCGCGGTTTTTTGAACTGGCGACCATAGTTAGTGGCGACCATAAATAAAGACCAAATAGCCATCAGATAATAAGGCCGGCAGATAATAAAGGAGGCATAAAGGCGATGAGCACTGAATTTTCAGCAATGAATAGAGCGCGCGTGACTTTGGAGAATGCCGATTCTCTGAATGCCAATGATTTATCTGAATTATGTGATGCGACCGAAGAAGCGATTAAATCGGGTGGTGGTTTTGGCTGGCTGACGGCGCCGCCGCGTAATATCTTGGAAGATTATTGGCGCGGTGTCTTGCTGATCCCAGAACGTAGCCTCATTCTTGGCAAGGTCGATATGGTCATTGCCGGCTCTGCCCAGATTGTCCGCCCGCCCAAAGCCAATGAAGCACAGGCCTTTGCTTGCCAGCTGACAACCTTTTTTCTTGCGCCATGGGCACGTGGCTATGGGTTGGCACAAAAGCTGGTGGATGAGGCTGAAGATTTTGCCAAAAGCCAAGGCTTTTCGGTGATTAACCTTGATGTGCGTGCGACCCAAGAACGCGCCATTCAATCTTTTGAGGCCTGCGGCTTTAAGAGATTTGGCACCAATCCCAATTATGCGCTTGTCGATGGGGACTATGTGACAGGCTATTATTATTCGAAAGAAATCCGCTAGGCTCAAAAAGATTATTACCTGATGGGCCGCTTATTATAAGAGTGTTTGAAGATGTCTGATTTTGAAATTTACCCAGCAATTGACCTAAAAGAAGGCCAAGGGGTGCGCTTGTTGCATGGTGATTTTAACAAGATGACGGTCTATGCGCCTGACCCGGCCGCAAAGGCGCAGGAATTTTTGGATTTGGGCGCTAATTGGGTGCATGTGGTTGACCTTGATGGCGCGCTGGCGGGTGATGGGATTAATGTTGCGGCGGTCAATGCGATTTTGGCGACAGGCGCAAAGATTCAGCTTGGCGGCGGTATTCGCACCATGAGCCATATTGAAGGCTGGCTTGCGGCAGGTGTGGCGCGTGTGATTTTGGGCACGGCGGCTTTGCGTGATCCGCAATTGGTGATTGAGGCGGCAAAGGCGTTTCCTGATCAAATCGCGGTTGGCGCTGATGCCAAGGGCGGGATGATCGCGGCCGAAGGCTGGTTGGATGTATCAGACGTCAAGGCAACAGATCTTGTGCGCCGGTTTGAAGATTGCGGTGTCGCGGCGGTGATTTTCACCGATATTGGCCGTGATGGCGCGCTGACAGGTGTCAATGCCAAGGCGACGGCCGAGATTGCAAAGGCGGTGTCTATTCCTGTGATTGCCTCTGGCGGCGTTGCGGATGAGGGCGATATTAGCGCCTGTCTGGCTGAGCGTGATAGCGGTATTGCGGGCGTCATTACCGGGCGTGCGATTTATGATGGGCGCCTTGATTTAGCGCGCGCGATCACAATGGCAAACACAATGG
>DBMZ01000111.1:5224-6451 GCA_002299005.1 Alphaproteobacteria bacterium UBA685
ATGGCAAACACAATGGCAAAAGAGGCCTAGCCATGCTAAGTGCAAGAGTGATTCCCTGTCTTGATGTGCATGAGGGGCGCGTTGTCAAAGGCGTCAATTTCGTCAATTTGATTGATGCAGGCGACCCGGTTGAACAGGCAAAAATCTATGATGCGGCCGGTGCTGATGAGCTATGTTTGCTTGATATTTCAGCAAGCCATGAGGGGCGTGAGAGTATCTATGATGTGATTGCCAAGGTCGCAGATCATTGCTTTATGCCTTTGACAGTTGGCGGCGGTGTGCGCGAAGTGGCGGATTATCGGCGGATGCTATTATCAGGGGCTGATAAGGTATCTGTGAATTCATCTGCGGTGGCTGACCCTGACTTATTAAGCCGCGCGGCTGACCGGTTTGGCTCGCAATGTGTGGTCTTGGGGATTGATGCAAAATTAAATGATGATGGCATGTTTGAGGTCTTCACCCATGGCGGGCGCAAAGGCACAGGCATTGATGCGGTTGAATGGGCGGCGCGCGGCGCGGAACTTGGCGCGGGCGAGATTTTGCTGACCTCTATGGGCGGTGATGGCACCAAAGATGGCTTTGATTTACCGCTCACAAGAGCTGTCTCAGATGCGGTGTCTATTCCGGTGATTGCTTCTGGCGGTGCGGGCAAGGCAGATGATTTTGCGACCGCCGTCACGCAAGGCCACGCATCAGCTGTTTTGGCCGCCTCGGTCTTTCACTTTGGACAAATGACCATAGATGAGGCAAAATCAGCTATGGAACAAGCAGGCGTGCCGGTAAGGCGCCTTGCAGATGGTTAAAGCCAGCGAAAAAACAAGCAAAAAAGCCGGCGATAAAATCTGGCAACATTAAGGGAGCCGACAAGATGAGTGAAAAAATGAGCGCCGCTATTCTTGATAGGCTGATGGCTGATATTGCAGAGAAGGCACAGAGCGACCCAAGCGAGAGCTATACGGCGAGCCTGATTGCCGCTGCGCCTGATAAGCCTTTGCGTAAATTATCAGAGGAAGTCACAGAAGCCCTTATCGAAGCGATGCGCGGTGATAGCGCCGCATTGGCGCGTGAATCTGCCGATATCCTCTATCATCTGCTGGTCGTCTGGCAGGCCGCTGGTGTGAAGGCAGACGATGTCTGGCAAATCTTAGCAGAGCGCCGCGGTGTCTCTGGCCTTGTTGAAAAAGCCAATAGAACGGGCCAATAAACAGGCCAATAGAAATAAAGGGT
>DBMZ01000109.1:0-2070 GCA_002299005.1 Alphaproteobacteria bacterium UBA685
TTCTCTGCCCAAGTATGCGCCGATGGCACGCTAAAGGCGGTCAAGAAGCGTGGCGGCAAAGATATGGCAGGCACCATTCATACGCTTGGCGCCCAATTGCAAGAGGCGCCTAGCTGTAATGGCTGGACGTTCTGGCATATTGAGCGCGAAGGCAAGGCGGTGGTGATTGATGATCTGCGTGCCGCCCTGCGCAAAGAGAATTTCTCAGCCTAATCGGTTTGTATCTTTATTTTGCCTCATTCTTTGGCAACAGCAAAAAGCCAAGGATGGTGAGCGCGATGACAATCGCCATGCCCGCACGCTCTATGCCTGTGGCAAAGACAAGCCAGCCATAAATCATTGGCCCGATAAAGCTTGTCGCTTTTCCTGAGACCATATAGAGGCCGAATAAAGAGGCTTTGCTATCTTGTGGTGCGCGCCGTGCCACATAAGAGCGGGAGGCTGATTGGCTTGGGCCCACAAACAGCCCTAGCAAGATGGTCGCACCCCAGAAGATCTCTTTGGTGGGGGCCAGAATGGCGATGCTGCCAAAGATGATGAGGCCGATAAGCGAATAGCGGATGGTGCGCAAGGAGCCAAGCCTGTCATCTGCCCAACCGCCGCCAATCGCGCCAATGCCAGCTGAGATATTAAGAGAGATGGCAAAGATCAAAATCTCTGTTTGGGTAAAGCCAAAAACCTTTGCCGCAAAAATACCGCCCAGCGCAAATAAGGTCACAAGACCATCATTAAAGGCCATGCGTGCAATCAGGAACCGCACCATGCCTGGTATCGCGCGTGCCTCATCAAGGGCTGTTTTTAATTGCGATAAATACGCCCCCTTATGCGGTGTTGGCGCTGGGGAAGGCGTGAAGAAAAACAGCGGTAGCGAGAAGAGTATCGCCCATGCGCCAGCGAATATCATCGTCGCGCGCACATGTTCGGCTGATTGTTTATCAAGGCCGAAAGGCGCTGTCTCTGGCAGGATGAAAACCGCCAAAGCGATGCCAAGCGCGACAACCGCGCCCACATAGCCCGTGCCCCATGCGATGCCTGATAGGCGGCCCATCTGCTCTTTGGGGACAAGATGCACCAATAGAGCATTATAGAAAACAAAGCTGATTTCCATCATGAAAATCGACAGGGCTGATAGGGCAAGCGCGAAGAAGATAAAGCTGGTATCAGGCTCTGCATACCATAGGCCCATGACGGCAAGGGAGCCGATAAGAAGTGAGGCGGTGAGCGCGTGCTTAATCAGGCCCTTACTATCGGCAAAGCGGCCTGCAAATACAGAGATAAGCGCAATGGCAAGCGCGCTCAATGAGGTCATTTGTGACCATAGGAACGTGCCGTTTTCAGGCGCTATGCTGGTGGTGAAATAGACCGCAAACACAAAGGTCGCATGCAAGGTCGGCACAGGGGAAGATGCCCAATCATACAAGGCCCAGCCAATTCTGGCTGATTTGCTGGCTGGCTTATCGGCTGTGTTGCTCATGAGCGGCCCTTAAAATTCATAGGTTTGCAGAGAGACCACAGGACAGTTTTTTTCTGCTAATAAAGCGCGCCCGCCAAGGCCTGTTAATTCAATAAGACAGGCTGTGCCAGCGACAATGCCGCCTGCTTTATTAATCAGATCAACAGACGCAGAGACTGTGCCGCCCGTGGCAAGCAAATCATCAACCAGCAACACACGCTTGCCCTTGATTTGGCGTGAGGTCTGCAAAGATAAGACCGCCTCGCCATATTCAAGCGCATAGGATTGCTCTATCACCTTGCCAGGTAATTTGCCGGCTTTGCGCACCATCACCGCCCCGCACCCCATCGCCAAAGCAAGCGGGGTGGCAAATAAAAACCCCCTTGCATCAATGCCAGCAATGACATCAGGGGCAAGAGGGTGTGAAATCGCGCAAAAAGCGTCAATCATTTTAGCCAGAATAGCGCCATCTTCTAGCGCGGGGCTAAAATCATAAAAGGTAATGCCAGACTTGGGGAAGTCTGGCGTCTTTGAGATATGTGCATCAAGATCAAAATCCATTTATCAAGGCCTTTATGACCAGATGCCGTGCAGTTGCGCTAGCCTTTTGCCTTATA
>DBMZ01000109.1:2158-9949 GCA_002299005.1 Alphaproteobacteria bacterium UBA685
TTGCCTTATATTCAAGGCGGCGGCGATGCAACACAGGCTCTGTATATCCAGATGGTTGATTACGACCATCAAAGACTAGGTCACAGGCGGCTTGGAATGCAACGGAATTTTCAAAATTAGGCGCCATTGGCTGATAGCTCTCATCGCCCGCATTTTGCCCATCGACAATGGCCGCCATCTTTTTCATGACCGCCATGACCTCATCTTTGGAACAGATACCATGATGCAACCAATTGGCCATATGCTGTGATGAGATACGCAAAGTCGCCCTATCTTCCATCAGGCCCACATCATTAATGTCTGGCACCTTTGAGCAACCAACACCTGCATCAACCCAGCGCACCACATAGCCCAAAATACCTTGGGCATTATTCTCAAGCTCATTGGTGATGTCCGCTGGTGACCAGTTCGGGCGCGTTGTCACAGGGATGGTGAGAATATCTGTGATATCCGCACGCCCTCTTTTGGCAAGCTCTTTTTGTTGGGCAAAGACGTCGACTTGCTGATAATGCATGGCGTGCAAGGTGGCGGCGGTTGGTGATGGCACCCACGCGCAATTCGCCCCTGATTGCGGGTGGCCGATTTTCTGGTCAATCATCGCCGCCATCAAATCAGGCATCGCCCACATGCCTTTGCCAATTTGTGCCTTGCCAGAAAAGCCGCATTCAAGGCCGATATCAACATTCCAATTCTCATAGGCGGCAATCCAAGCGGCTTGCTTCATATCGCCTTTGCGGATCATCGGGCCAGCTTCCATAGAGGTGTGCATTTCATCACCCGTTCTATCAAGGAAGCCTGTATTGATGAAGACCACACGATCTTTGGCCGCGCGGATACATTCTTTGAGGTTCACCGTCGTGCGACGCTCTTCATCCATGATGCCAATCTTCATTGTGTTGGCAGGAAGGTCCAATAGAGCTTCGACCTTATCAAAGATTTCACAGGCAAAAGCGACCTCTTCAGGGCCATGCATTTTTGGCTTCACAATATAGATAGAGCCTTTGGTAGAATTACTGGCAAGGCCTTGCTCTGCTCTGGCAAAATCTTGGCAAGCGGCAAGGGTTGTCATGAAGGCATCCATAATCCCTTCAGGAATTTCGCGCCCATCTTCCAGTAAAATAGCCGGGTTCGTCATCAAATGACCCACATTACGCACCAGCATAAGTGAGCGGCCCTTGAGGCTTACCTCAGCACCGTCAGGGCCCATATAGACACGGTCAGGGTTCAGGTTACGCGTGAATGATTGGCCGCCTTTTGACATCTCAATCGATAAATCACCGCGCATCAGACCAAGCCAATTGGCATAGGCAAGCACCTTATCTTCTGAATCAACCGCGGCGACTGAATCTTCGCAATCCATGATGGTTGAAATCGCTGATTCAAGTAAGATGTCGTTAATATGCGCCTTATCAGTGCTACCAATCGCGCCTTTGCTATCTGTTTGAATTTCAATATGAAGGTTATTACCGCAGAGCAAAATCGCTGTTGGCGCGTTCTTATCACCGCGATAGCCTTTGAATTGGGCGGCTGTTTTAAGGTATGTTTTCACATCGCCTTGATGAACCACAAGCGTGCCGTCAATAATCGCAAAATTGCTGGCATCGTGCCATGAGCCAAGCGATAGAGGCACCGCGTCATCTAGGTAATCGCGCGCCTTGGCAATCACCTTATTACCGCGCACAGGATTATAGGCCTTTTGCTTCTCAGCACCGCCCTCATCAGAGATAGCGTCTGTGCCATAAAGCGCATCATATAAAGAGCCCCAACGCGCATTTGCCGCATTCAGCGCATAACGCGCATTCATCACAGGCACAACCAATTGCGGGCCGGCGATGGTCGCGATCTCATCATCGACATTCGCTGTGTTAATCGAAAAAGCCGGGCCTTCTTCGACGATATAGCCTATGTCTTTTAAGAAATCCTGATAGGCCTGTGCGTCAATGCCCGCATCACGATGGGCGACCAGATAGTCGTCAATCTGCTTTTGCAAATCAGCGCGCTTTGCCAATAAGGCCTTATTGCGTGGCGCTAATGCGTGGACAGCTTCATCAAAACCAGCCCAGAAAGCCTCAGCTGATAAGCTCGTGCCAGCAAGTAATTCTTCGTTAACAAAACGATGAAGATCTGCCGCAATAGATAAATTACCAATCGAAAGATATCCCATTGTGATCTCCCCTTATTTATATGTTGTGATGGTCGCGCGTCTTTTAGTTAAGAAGACACATTATGATAGCGCGGAAAAGAATTTGATATGCCTTTTAGCGAACATCTTTCCACATTGTGGAAACCATTTCCATAAATTTAGGAAATAGCGTCTAATCCACTGTCTCAGATTGATAGTCCCAGATTAGGTCTTGCTCTGCCAATAGGTCTTTTAATTCCGCAATTTTTACCGCAAGGGCGGCTTTATCTGTGCCCTCTGCGCGCACGACAAGGCAGGCTTCGGTGTTTGAGGCGCGCACCAACCACCAGCCGGTTGCATCTTGCACGCGGATGCCATCAATCAGCATCACATCCTTATCGGCAAAACGCGTCTTTGCGCTATCGGCAAGCGCGGCGATTTTTTCAAACTTAACCTCATCATCACAGGCCACACGGCATTCAGGGCTTGTAAAGCTCGGCGGCAGATTATCCATAAAGTCTGTGATGCTCTGGCCTGTTGCGGCCATTGTGGCCAGCACGCGCACCGCCACATAGGGCGCATCATCATAGCCATAATAGCCATCTTTGATAAAGATATGGCCAGACATCTCGCCTGCTAATTGGCAGTTAATCTCAGCCATGCGTGATTTCATATGGCTATGACCTGTCTTCCAGATCTGCGGCTTACCGCCTGCTTGTTCAACAAGGCGCATCGCGGCAGATGATGATTTCACATCAAATAAAATCACCTCACCAGGCTTTCTTGATAGCAATTCAAGCGCCAAATAGGCGGTCAGAATATCACCTGGCACTTGGCGGCCTTTGGCATCAATCATGCCAAGCCTGTCACCATCACCATCAAAGCCAAGTCCGCAAAGCGCCCCTTTGGCATCGCACGCATCGCGCAAAAACCCCAGCGTATGCGGGTCAACAGGGTCGGGGTGATGATTGGGGAAGGTGCCATCTACCTCTTCAAATAACAGCTCATGTTCACCTGATAGCCGGTCAATCAGCGCGCGCACCGCCGGCCCTGCCGCCCCATTGCCAGTATCCCACACAAAGCTGCCCTCACCTAGCGGGGCATCTTCGATAAGACGGTTAATATAGTCATCAAACACAGACAGGTTGGTCGCAGAACCGCTGGTGCCAAGCGTGATACCATCTGCCATCATTTGGCCTAGCATGGTGATATCATCGCCGTAAAAAGACTGGTGGCCGATGACCATCTTGAAGCCATTATAATCTTTTGGATTATGAGAGCCGGTGATTTGAATAGCGCCATCACAGCCAAGCCTGCGGTCAGCAAAATACAGCATCGGGGTCGGGCCCATGCCGATATTATGCACCTCTGCCCCGCCTGCGACCAGACCATCACTCAGCGCCTTTGATAGGGCAGGTGAGCTGATACGTCCATCATAGCCGATGGCAATTTTTGGCTGCGGCTTTGCTTGTCTTGTTGCGACTATCGCGGCAAATCCAACGCCGATGGCAAAGGCATCTGCCTCTGAGAGCGTCTTGCCAATAATGCCGCGAATATCATAGGCGCGCAGAATGGTTGGATGGAATTGATGCTGAAAGGGATTTTGAAGATGTGGCATAATCATCGCTTTGGTAAAGATTATATTTTTGTCGCAAGCCAGTGGCGGAGCTCATCTGCCATATCTTCGCGTTCAAGGCTAAAGGCAATATTGGCTTTCTGATAGCCGATTTTAGAGCCGCAATCAAACCGCTGGCCAGAGAAACGATAGCCTTGAAAAGGCGCGCTACCAATTCTGGTCGCAAGCGCGTCTGTTAATTGCACCTCGCCGCCAACACCTGCTTTTTGCTGGCCAAGCACGTGAAAGACCTCTGGCTCAATAATATAGCGGCCAATGACGGCGATATTAGACGGGGCATCTTCGGGCGCTGGCTTTTCGACAAGCCCGTCAATTGAGACGATTGTGCCATCATCTGCGCCGGGGGTTACGATGCCATAGGCGCCGATATCTTGCTTTGGGACATCCATCACGGCCACCATATTGCCGCCTTGATAGGCTGCTATCATCTCACCAATGGCAGGGGCGCCAAGCACCAAATCATCTGCCAATAAAACCGCCACAGGCTCATCACCCACAAGATGGCGCGCGCACCAAACCGCATGACCAAGACCGGCTGGTTCTTGCTGGCGCACATAGGCAACAGAGCCCGGCACCCGCATCATATCGCGCACTGTTTGAAGCGCGCTATCCTTGCTTTTTTGGGCAAGCACTGATTCAAGCTCAACAGAATGGTCAAAGTGATCTTCAATCGCTGTTTTATTGCGGCCCGTGACAAAGATGAACTCTTCAATGCCAGCTTCAATCGCTTCTTCCACCGCATATTGGATAAGCGGCTTATCGACGATTGGCAGCATTTCTTTGGGCAGGGCTTTGGTCGCGGGCAGAAATCTTGTGCCAAGGCCACCAACCGGAAATATCGCCTTCTTCACCATCATTAAGCCCCTTTTAAGTAAACAGAGTGATTGCTTTCAAAGTCATAAACCGCCATAAAGATGGGGTCAAGTTACGCACCACAGCATTTGAAGATGATGTACGATGACTATTAAAGAATTGCTTGTTGAATCAGCGCGCGTGAAAACGCAAACAGCCCATGAGCTAAGTGATAAAGCTGAGAGTGCCGCTCTTGCGATTGTTGCCTCGCTTCAAAAAGGCGGCAAGTTGATGCTATGCGGTAATGGCGGCTCGGCAGGCGATAGCCAACATTTGGCGGCAGAATTTGTGGCAACACTTGACCACCGCAATCCGCGTGATGGTCTTGCCGCAATTGCTTTGACGACTGACACCTCTCTTATCACCGCCTTTAGCAATGATTTCGGCTTTGAGGGCATTTATGACAGGCAAGTGCAGACGCTTGGTAAATCAGGTGATGTGCTTATCGCGCTTTCCACAAGCGGCAATTCTGAGAATGTCCTTCGTGCCGCAAAGGTCGCGCGTGAAAAACAGATCACTGTGATTGCCATGACAGGCGATGCGGGCGGTAAATTAGCAGAGGCGGCTGATATTTTATTGAATGTGCCGTCTGATAAGACCATGCATATTCAAGAGGCGCACATCGCCCTTGGTCATGCGATTACGGCATCTGTCGAGACGCATCTTGGGTATTTATAAACGCCGCTAGCGGGCAATAAAGGGATTTCAGATGAAAATTACTGTGATAGGCACGGGGTATGTCGGTCTTGTATCTGGGACGTGCTTTTCTGAATTTGGCTTTGATGTCACTTGTGTTGATAAGGATGGCGCAAAGATTGAACGGCTGAAGGCTGGTGAGATCCCGATTTATGAGCCGGGCCTAGATGAGCTTGTGCGCCGCAATAGCGAGGCAGGGCGCCTGCATTTTACAACTGATTTAGCCGCCAATGTCGCAGAGGCAGATGTTATTCTGATCGCAGTTGGCACGCCGACAAGGCGCGGTGATGGCCATGCCGATTTATCCTATGTATTCGCCGCCGCAGAAGAGGTCGCGGAAAACCTATCTGGCTATAGTGTGGTGGTCACAAAATCAACCGTACCTGTCGGCACAGGTCGCAAGCTTGAAGAGATTATCAAAGCGAAGAATCCAGCCGCTGACTTTGATATTGCCTCAAACCCTGAATTTTTGCGTGAAGGCTCTGCGATTAATGATTTCATGCGCCCTGACCGTGTGGTTGTTGGCACAGAAAAAGAGCGTGCGATTGAGGTCATGCGTGCGCTTTATCGGCCGCTCTATTTGATTGAGACGCCTATTTTATTCGCCAAACTTGAAACAGCTGAGCTGATTAAATATGCCGCGAACGCCTTTTTGGCGGTGAAGATTTCCTTCATTAATCAAATGGCTGATTTATGTGAAGAGGTTGGCGCGAACGTGCATGAGGTTGCCAAAGGCATGGGGCTTGATAAGCGTATTGGCGGCAAATTCCTGCATGCGGGCCCCGGCTATGGCGGCTCTTGTTTTCCCAAAGATACCCTCGCGCTTGTCAAGACGGCTGAGAGCCATGAGGTTGATTTGCCGATGGTCAAAGGCGTGGTTGCTTATAATGATGAGCGTAAATTGGCGATGGCGGCGCGTGTTAAGCGGGCGCTTGGTGGCACTGTTGCGGGCAAGAAAATTGCGATACTTGGTCTGGCCTTTAAGCCTGAGACGGATGATATGCGTGATAGTCCTGCCTTGTCGATTTTGCCGCAATTAGTGGCAGATGGCGCATCTATTAGCGCCTATGATCCCGCCGCTATGGAAGAGGCAAAGCCGCTTTTGCCGCAAGCGATCACTTACGCAGAGAGCGCGGCAGAAACATTAGACGGCGCTGATTGTGCGGTGGTTATCACCGAATGGAATGAGTTTCGCGCGCTAAGCCCTGAGATGTTTGCCGCATCTATGGCAGATAAAATTATCGTTGATTTGCGTAATCTGTATGATGGCAATCAAATGAAAGATGCGGGCTTTACCTATTATTCTATTGGTCGACCATAAGCGGGGCGCCCATAAGCTTCAGGCATAAAAAAAGCGCCATCTAAAAAGAGGCGCTATTTTATCGTATCTGGAGCGGGCGAAGGGATTCGAACCCTCGACCCCAACCTTGGCAAGGTTGTGCTCTACCACTGAGCTACGCCCGCTAAACCAAATGCGTGACCATCTTATAATCGAAGCGATTTAGCGTTGCAAGTGTTTTAAGAGGCAAGTTTCTTAAAAAATACCTGATTATTGGGCCGATTATTAATCGGCTTGATTCACCGCCTCTTTTAGCGCATCTGCGACTTTGACAATTTGCGCTTCTTCCATATATGGATGCATCGGCAAGGCAAGTACAATATCACAAAGCTTATCAGTTATCGCCAATTCCCCATTCGCCACAGGATAGCGCTGATAGGGCGCTTGTTTATGCATCGGAATAGGGTAATAAATCATGGTCGGCACACCCTTGGCAGCCAGATGTTCTTGCACAGCCCCGCGGTCAAGGCCTGTTGGCAATTTGACCGTATATTGTGCCCATGCAGAGGTCGCCCCTTGGCTGAGGCGCGGGGTGATAACGCTGTCGCCTAGCAAAGCATTATAGCTATCAGCCACATTTTGACGCGCGATAAGCTCTTCTTTGAAGATCGTTAACTTTGACAGCAAAATGGCCGCTTGCATTGTATCAAGGCGCGCTGTCATACCAATGCGCTCATTGTGATATTTGGTCTTGCCCATGCCATGAACACGGCATGATACGGCTATCTCAGCAATCTCATCACTATCGGTGAAAAGCGCGCCGCCATCGCCATAACAGCCAAGCGGCTTGGCAGGGAAAAAGCTTGTGCAGGTCGCATCAGCTAGTTTGCCCACAGGGATATCATTGAGCGTGGCACCAAAAGATTGCGCCGCATCATCAATCATCCATAGGCCATGTTTTTTGGCAAAATCACGAATGGCAAATATATCTGCCGGCATACCAAACAGGCCAACAGGCATGATGCCAACAACCTCAAGACCGGCATCTATACCAGCTTGCAAGGCAGATGACAGGTTGCGCGGATCAAGGTTAAAGCTGTGCGGGTCAACATCGGCAAAGATTGCTGAGGCGCCAAGCACGGCCATGGCCTCAGCGGTTGCTGCGAAGGTAAATGAGGGGCAAATTACCCCTTGTCCCGGGCGCAG
>DBMZ01000102.1:0-1058 GCA_002299005.1 Alphaproteobacteria bacterium UBA685
AATTACGCAATTATTGATAAGTAAAATAGAATTTTAAAATTTCAAAAATTGACTGTTTCCAATTTAGAAACAAAAGCCTGATTCGAAGGCTGTTTTTTGTGCTGTGTCGCAGAGGAATTTCTGTCCCAAAAGCATAAAAGAGTGTGTTATAACGGCTCACCTTTATCATCTGTTGCGGCGTTATTATATAAAATCCCTATATTACAGTGCTTTAAGGTGTGATTCTATCGGGTGGATTATGGAAGTTAAGTGAATGAATAGTGAAACAAAGAAAATCATCGTTAAAGATTCAGACATTCATGGTCATGGCGTTTTCGCAATTTTGCCGATTGCGAAGGATGAGACGATTGAGCGTTGCACCTATCTTGTGATTGATGATGATGATTTGCAGGAAGCTAATCGCCTGAATGATTATCTCTTTGATAGCCCCGGTGCGAAGGGGGATTATCTTTTGATGATGGGGCATGGGATGCTTTATAATCATAGTGATGAGGCAAATGCGAGCTGGGAGATCGATGATGATAACCGGTTTGTGCGCTTTTATGCCACCAAGGACATCGCCGCTGGCCAAGAGATTGTGCATGATTATGGCAGTGACTATTGGGACACGCGTAAAGAAGACTAATCGCCAAACGGGTCAGCATAAATCTTTTTATAGGCCGAAAGGATGATGCTTTTGACCTATTGCGCTGAATAGACTATCTTCGGGGTGATGGATTTATCCTTATGATAGTGGTGGTATTGATGACGCGTATCCTTTGTATTTTAGCTGTATTTTTTGGCATGCTTTCGGTCGCACACGCGCAGTTGCAACGCCCGATATCAGGTGTTGTCGCCGCTAGCTCTGGGGCGATTGAAGTGCGCTATCAAGAACCTGATGGCACAGAAGTGGGCCGCATCGCTGGCATTGGCGATCCTATCTATCTTGATGATGAGATTATCACCGGCCCTGATACAAGCTTGCAAATCCTGCTAAAGGACCAAACAGTCTTTACCATTGGCCCAAATGCGGTTTTGGTATTTGATGAATTTATCTATGATCCGCAAAGTAATGAGCC
>DBMZ01000102.1:1271-4803 GCA_002299005.1 Alphaproteobacteria bacterium UBA685
ATGATCTTGAAACTGCCAAATGCGACAGCTTCTATTCGAGGGACAACAGTCGCAGGGCGCGTGCAAGAAGATGGCGAGTCAGATGTGATATTACTGTCTGGTGCGATTAATGTGACTTCTGCGTCAAGCCCGCTTGGTGTCGATATTTTCCAATCTGGCTGGGGTGCGAATATCTCAGCGGCAGGCGCTGTATCAGATCCGTTCTTGCTCACAACTGATTTGCTTGACCAAATCCTATCAGAGGCAAGTGTTGAAGCCCCTGCGGCGGCGCAAAGCCAAGAGGGGGGCACGACCAGCACCGCACAGGCAGCGAGCAACGCGGTTGGCGAGATTGCCCTAACCGTAGAAGCGCAGGTGATTGCGGACTTTACCGCGAACGTCACCGAAACATTAGCCGCCAATGGTGAGACGGAAGTATCTGTGAATGACCTGTTTGGCCTTATTCTTGGGAATTCAGATTTGCTAGCCCAGCTTGAAGCGCAAGGTCTTGATTTAACAGATGCGCCGACTGATTTGAATTACGCCTATCTTGACACAAGGCTGGTATCGATGCTGGCCTCTGGTGCTGGTCCTGAATTTATGCGCCTCTTATCTGATGGGGCTGGTGGTCATTATATTAATCATTTCAATGTGCCGCCAGACATGGCAAATTTAATCTCAGATGCTTATTCAGGTTCTGTACGCTTCCAATCAAGCGGCCTTGCCTTTGCGCCGCAAGCTGATGCAACAAGCGCCTCTGGCACGGCGAGCTATGATTATTCAATCTCCTATGATGATGCGACCGCCACAGGCAGCTTTACCGTCTCTAATTTGGAAATTGACGGTGTGTCATTTGGGTCTGGCACAGATTCGTTCAACAACCTGTCTTTGGCAGGCTTGCCGCAGGTTGGTTATGAAGATGATATGGATATGGTTCTGGCCGCTGGCCAAGAAGTCTTTGAGGTGGAGCTTGCAAGCATGAACCTCAGCGATGGCGGCAATAATGCGACGGCAAAGCTGAATAGCTCGCTTGGGTCAATCACCAATGGTGTTGATGTTGTGGATGGCATCTTGGGCTCGACCAATATTATGGTTGAGAATAATGCTGATTTCGAAAAGCGTGCGCGCGTTGAAAAATATGAGGTTGGCAGACGCGAATAAGCGTCTGCTCTCTTATCATGCCTCTATGCTTGGGCGTCTATAATGGCGGGATCAAAGGCAGGGCGGGCGAATATTTCGCGCAATAGCGGCTCAAAATGCGCGAGCGGTTTTGTCGGATAATCAGGGTCAAAGGCCATTTGATCCCAATCCCGGCAAAAGCGCTCACAGCTATCAAACCATTGATGGTCACGCCATCTCTCACGCTCATCAGGGTTCAGGCCCAATTTATCCGCGTAATATTTCATCTGAAACACCCCATGCATCTCTAGGGTCCATGTCACCTCGGCCCGCACATAAGGTCTGATAATGGCGGCCGCTAGCTGTGAGTGGTTCTCAGGCGCTAAATCATCGCCCAAATCATGAATAAGCGCGGCGACAATCATCTCATCATCTGCCCCATCTGCCTCAGCCCTTGTGGCTGTTTGCAAGCTATGGTGAAGGCGCGATACCTGATAGCCCGCAAGGCTGTTATCAAGCGCTTGAAGGGCTGATAGCAAGCGTTCTGGCAAGGATTGGATATAATCTTGCTCTAATTTATGGAGGAGGGCGTAATCTTGCCTCGTGCCTTCATCCATTCTGGTAAATGAAACAACGCTCATTCTATTGCCCCCTTTATTATGCTCTACCTGCAACCATCTGTTAGCGGCGATAGGATGGCCGCTAAAATCGCTTGCTGTCAATCCTTTGGAAGGAGTATCTTTTGCCAGCTATTTAGTAAAAACTAAGTTAGTAGACAATCATCTTCCGCGTTGCAAACGTATGAGAGTGCGGAAGGTACTATTCAGGAGTGATATCATGAGTGTCGTTGCGGTGGAAAATCAGAATGCAAATTCGCTTGAGACCATCAAACAAGCGGTCAGTGCGGTCTTTATGGGGCGTGCAGAGGCGCTAGATTTATCCTTGATATGCCTATTATCTGATGGTCACTTGCTGATTGAAGACGTGCCGGGCTCTGGCAAGACAAGCCTATCTGCGGCATTGGCGCGCGCTTTGGGGCTTGATTTTAACCGTGTGCAATGCACGAATGACCTTCTTCCCGCTGATATTACGGGCCTGTCTATCTTTGATAGGCAAACAGGGAAATTTGCGGTCAAAGACGGGCCTGTCTTCACGCAAATCCTGCTCGCGGATGAGTTAAACCGCGCCCCGTCAAAGACGCAATCAGCCCTTTTGCAAGCGATGGAAGAGCGTGAGGTGTCGATTGATACCACGACCAAAGCGTTGCCAAAGCCGTTTTTGGTGATTGCGACACAAAACCCGCGCGAGAATATCGGCACATTTGATTTGCCTGAATCTCAGCTAGATAGATTTTCGCTCTCGCTAGCGATTGGGCGTCCTGATACACAGACCCAAAAAGAGATCCTGATGCAACCGCCAAGACGCTCTGATGAGGTCGCGGCTGTGGTCACCTCGCAAGATGTGATCAAAATGCAAGAAAGCGTCGCGGCAATCCCTGTTCATGATGATATTTTGGGCTATTTGTTGAGTCTCTCTGATGAGATTGAGGCACGTTGCCATATCACCTTGTCTGTGCGCTATCGCCAGCAATTATTGTCACTTGCACGGGCATCTGCCTATTTGGCGGGGCGTGCATTTGTTATCCCGGATGATGTTAAATCGCTTATTCCGCATTCGCTTCATCATCGCCTTGGCCGCGGCGATAAGACTGCGCGCCGGCAAATGATTGACACCCTCCTAGATGAGGTGCCTGTGCCATAGAGGCGCAGTGGTTTTACCCCCAGTTATTATGGCTCTTTCCACCACACTCTCTCAGAAGATTGCTTTGCGTCGTAAACCTGTTTTGCGGGTCAATTGGCGGCGTGTTTATGCGCTGCCAACGCGCCACGGCATAATGGTAGGCCTCGCGGTCTTTGGGGTGTTCGCAATATCGGTGCGTATCCAGCATAATATGCTGTTATTATTATCGATTGCGCTGTTCATCATTTTTCTTATCTCGGTGATATGGGCGGCGCTGAATGTGCATGCGATTAAGGGCGCGGTGCATGAGCCAAAGACCCTGCTGTGCCATGTGCCAACACAGGTGCGCTTTGCCCTGCTTGGGCGCAAGACAAGCTATGATCTGCGCTTGGCATTGCCCGCATTAGGAAAGAAGGGCAAAAAGAAAAAGCCGATTACCACAAGCCTGTATGAGCCTCATGATTTAGCCTTTACACCGGCGATGCGAGGGGTGCATTTTGCGCCGCCTTTCATGCTAGAGACACATTTCCCCTTTGGCCTTGTGCGGGTTTGGCAATGGCTGTCTCTGCCAGCCTTTACAATCGCGCCTGAGCCTGATTATCAAGGGGCATCCCTGCTGATGGGTGGCACGCAAACGCTGGCTGATCTTGAGAGTGATGAGCGCGGTGAATTTAACGCCGATAGTCTTGAGACT
>DBMZ01000142.1:0-746 GCA_002299005.1 Alphaproteobacteria bacterium UBA685
CCCCCCGGAAAGGCGATTTGCCCCGCATGTTTTTTTAAATGCGCGCTTCTTTTGGTCAAAAGCAAGCAAGGTGCCTCATCGGCGGTAATGATGATTAACACAGCCGAAGGCACAGCTTGCTCAGCGCTCATCTCATCTGGCACTGTGACATCAACCCGCATCCCCGCAAGGGGCGACTGCCAATTCAAATAGCCCATTTAATGACCTGCTTGCGACGGCTCATCAGCCACCAGCGAAAAAGCCTGCCCGTCAGACCATAGCACCATCGCGCCTGCCTCTTCCACTTCATCATCTGCCACTTCATCATCTAATTGCTCAAGCGCCAATTCAGCCATCTCATAAAATACCGCATGCTTAATCAAAGCCGTCAGCCCCTTATCCAACAATAGATAAGGCCTTGCTTCACCAGATATCCCCGCACCAGATATCCCGTCCGCTGATTTCACGGCACGCATCATCAAGGGTGTCTCATAAGACAGCAAATATTCATTATCCAAATTATCGGTCAGATAGATATTTTGCCCCTTGCCCGTGCCCTCACGGCGCAGTGAGACAATCACAAAAGGCGCATCTTCGACCCGAATCTCACCCTTTTCAACAGGTGTCGTCAGCCAATAGCGCCCCTCATCATCACAAGACAAAACAGAGGCAAATAACTTCACAAGCCCTTGCCGCTTTATCTCTCCGCCTTCATGAAACCAGCGCCCATCACGGCGTATTTCGATGTCAAAATCCTGCAGATCTAT
>DBMZ01000142.1:1018-2759 GCA_002299005.1 Alphaproteobacteria bacterium UBA685
CGATAAAATAAAAGAAATTTAAGCGTAAACTGTTTTTTCATATTTATCGGTCATAATAAATTTTCGATCAACTAAAGGAACCGGAAACAATCTGGGAAAATGACTATCTGTTTTCTTAAAAAACCACTCAAACCCGATAAACAACATGAACGCATGGCCCTTAATTAAATGAAGATACAATTAGACCAAAATGGCAATAGCAATAAAAGCCAGTCCTTTACCACAAAGGCCACTGGTATATTGCTGACTCGCAAAGGCCGCGAATTAACGGTTGATATTGGCAACAGGGCGACGCCGCATGCGATTTTTGCGGCCTTAACGCATATGCGCTCTATTCCCTTTGATATTTATATCACCAGCCGCAAATCATCGCTGTCTACCCTGATACCTCTTGGCCAAAAGCTGAACGCGTCTGATACCTGTCTTTTTCTGTCACGATTACTTATGCAACAGGTTGAAAGTCGCCAGAATATCTATGCAACCAAAGAGTTAAAAGTCTTGAACCAAGAAGAGGTGCAAGCACTGCCTTTGCGCCTTCAAAGCCTGTGCAATCTAAAATTGGCACGCCTTGATACCGCCACAGCCCTAGCGATGATTGACGAGACCGCGATGGAGGATATCTCCTTTATCGTCCCAAGCAATGAGATGTCTTATGCTGATAATGGCTATCAGGTAAGGAAATTGCCGCGTGATATGCTGTGGCCAACCGACCAGCCTTATGTGCCATTGGCGTTCTCGCAACTACTCACGGCCCCTTATGCCCCATGGTATAATTGCCTTTGTCACACAGCTTTATGCGTCAGGCGCCCACTTATCCACCGCAGCGAGATGCGCCTTGTCCTGCCGCAAGAACAAACAGCTGACCCAAATATGCCTTCATCGCAGATGCTGCCAGAGGCGCAATGGTATAACGTCACCCGCATTCTCTATCCCCTTGCCTCGCACCAAGAAAAACCGTCAAATTTCCGTCTTTTAATCTGCTCACTCTTTGACGATAAAAATAAAATTATTTTGTAATTCGTTACAATTATTAAGAGATTTATAAAAAATTAATAAAACTTTTGAATGCTAATAAAAAAATAAAGATAAAAACAAAATGCAGTAAAGGGTTCACCTATGTCACGTCCAACCGAACATGATCTTGACCAATCAAAATTAACAAGAATTCTCAAAGCGATGAGTAATTTGCGCCGGATGCAAATTCTATCTGAGCTCGCCGATGGCAATGAATGGTCAGTCTCTGAAATTGAAAAGGTCATGCCTGAATTATCACAATCCGCCCTGTCACAGCATCTTGCGCGTTTACGGCAAACCGGCATTGTGACCACCAGACGCGAATCACAGACAATTTATTATCGGATTGAAGATGATGACGTGAAACGAATCTTACGCTTACTGAACCATATCTATGCCAATGATCCCGCGAATAGAGGCTATATTAACTAGTGCTTATGCAGAAAATTCTGCCTTCCCACTTATTTTCAAATTATCTCACCAAGAATCCTTGATTTTTGCGAAAACTCCTGCGACAAGACTATACGGTCTAGGCGTATCTATAGCCTAGGATAGGGGACTTTGTTGCCAGATGGGTTGAACCTGCGGCAGGGTATTCAAAAAACATGTATATTTATCTTCCGATAGCTGAAGTGTCACTTCACATAGCCGTGGTCATTGGCCTTGGTGGTGGTGTGGGCTTTTTGTCTGGCCTTTTTGGCGTTGGTGGCGGCTTTTTGATGACGCC
>DBMZ01000142.1:3079-5693 GCA_002299005.1 Alphaproteobacteria bacterium UBA685
TTTGGCTCAACGGTCGGTGTCTTCTTATTCGCCCTATTACAGGAAATTGGTCAGATTGACCTTGTTATCCGCCTCTCTTATGTCTTCTTCTTAGGCATTATTGGCGCGCTGATGCTCATCGAATCAGCCAGAGCCATATTGCGCGCACGCCAAGCAGGCGCCAAGCGCGGCAAATTACACCAGCATAATTTCTTGCATGGCCTGCCCTTCAAGATGCGCTTTCGTAAATCAAAGCTCTATATCTCAGCGCTTCTACCTTTTACGCTTGCGGCATTTGTGGGCATTCTATCGGCCATTATGGGTGTTGGCGGCGGCTTTATTCTTGTCCCAGCGATGATTTACATCCTTGGCATGCCAACCTCTGTGGTTGTTGGCACTTCCTTGTTCCAGATTATCTTTGTGACCGCCAACGTGACCATCCTACAGTCAGTTCAGACCCAAACCGTTGATTTCTTGCTCGCAGGTCTATTGCTTTTCGGCGCGGTTATCGGCGCACAATTTGGCTCACGCTTTGGCGCACTTCTAAAGGGCGAACAGCTACGCGGCCTTTTGGCTTTGATGGTCTTGGCCGTCAGCCTAAAGCTTGCCTTTGATTTGATTGTCACACCTTCGGATCTCTTCACAGTGGAGATCTTGAAATAATGGCATATCAATTTTGGCAAAAAGCCCTCGCAACTCTTATCGGCGTCTTATATCTGCTGGTTGCAAGCCATACAGCAAGCGCCCAAGATAATGTTTTGGTGGCAGATATCTCAGAAGAACAGGTTGCCATCACAACCAGTTTTCACGGCACCCAGCTTTTGTTATTCGGTGCCATATCTGGTGAGAAAAACGATGATATTATTGTTATCATCAAAGGCCCTGATGGCCCGATTGCGACAAGACGTAAAGAAAAAGTGGGCGGCATTTGGGTGAACACAGCCTCTGTCACTTGGAAAAACGCCCCGTCTTATTACCAGATTTTCAGCAACCGCCCGCTCGGCGAGATTATCCCGACATCTGAGCGTAATCGCCTCAAGATAGGCTATCGCCATTTGCCGCTTTTGACAGATGATACACAGATCCCAAAAGCCGAGCTTGATGGCGAATGGCGTGATGCGCTTGCCCGCACGATGAGCACTGCCGATTTATGGCATAATCATGATGTCGCCGTATCCGTCACAGGTGGCGCGCTTTTCCGCCTAGATGTGCCCTTGCCAAAAAATATTCGCCCGGGCGCCTATGATATCCGTGTTTTGCATTTGCGAGATGGTGTTCTGCTATCTGAAAAATTTAATTCAATTAATGTGCAAAAATCTGGTTTCGGCGCGCTTATTTATCGTTTTGCGCATGAATATAGCTTCTTCTACGGCATCTTCGCCGTTTTATTTGCCGTTGCATCAGGCTGGCTCGCCGCAGTAGCTTTCCGCCGCGCTTAATGATACTATATTAGCTGGCATAATAAGTGGTCATAGGGGGTATATGATATGGGACAAGATACAGGCGAACGCTTTTTTCTCGTCGTTGTTGACGATACAGAAGAACTTCATCAAGCACTTCAATTTGCATGTGGCAGAGCCAATAATACCGGCGGCCGCATTGCGATGGTCTATGTAATGCCGCCAGCGGAATTTGCGCATTGGGCCGGTGTGGGCGAATTAATGCGCGAAGAAGCACGCGAAAAAGCCGAAGAAGCGATTGCCAGAGAAGCCAAGCACGTAGAAGAGCTGACAGGCAAAACGCCGCTTATCTTCATCCGTGAAGGCAAGCCTGTTGACGAAATCCTCGCCCTTATCGCAGAAGAGCCAAATATCCGCTTGCTTGTGCTAGGCGCTGATATCAAGGCAGACACAGCTGGCCCGCTTGTCTCATATTTGACAGGCAAAGGCGCCTCTGTCTGCCCTGTGCCGATTACCATCGTGCCCGGCCACCTGACAGATGAGCAGATTGATCATCTCACATAAACTGGCGCGCCTATTATACGCATCTTATCTAATCATGGGGATGGCAAGCCATGGCGCGCTATTGCCAAATCACGATTAGAGACTATGTCTTTCCCGATTACGCATTCATGAAACCCTTACACGAAAAGGTGCCCCTCATGTCCTTTATCAATTCACTTTCACTTAAGTCTACTATTCTGGGAGCTTTGTTTTTTATTATGTCACAGACTGCTGCTACTGCCGCTAATGGCACACTTGTTCTTGAAACATCACAAGGTCAAATCGAAATTGAAATGTTGCCAGATGTGGCACCAAACCATGTTGCTAGAATCAGCGAATTGGCGTCTTCAGGCTTCTATGATGGCATCATTTTCCACCGTATTATCTCAGGCTTTATGGCACAGACAGGTGACCCAACCGGCACAGGCATGGGTGGTTCAGGCCAAAAGCTAGACGCTGAGTTTTCAGATTATCAATATCGCGAAGGCACCGTTGGCATGGCACGCTCTATGGATCCAAACAGTGGCGATTCACAGTTTTTCATCTGCTTTGATGGTTGCGGCCACCTAACAGGCCAATACACCGTATGGGGCCAAGTCTCTAAAGGCATGGATGTTGTGCATAAGCTTGCCGTGGGTGAGCCACCAGCAAATCCAGACAGAATCATCTCTGCTGGCATGGCTGAATAAGCA
>DBMZ01000142.1:5857-7769 GCA_002299005.1 Alphaproteobacteria bacterium UBA685
TTGACGTAGAAAATAAACGCCGCCATTGATAGCGGCAAGGCTTCATTACCGCGCAAGAACAGCACCAATGGCACGGTCGTAATCACCCCGCATGCCACCGCCAGCGCAAAGCCTCTTATCTCTCCATCAAAGAACAAGGCCCCGCCTTGGCCGACATGCCAGCCAAGAAAGCACATCACCAGCGGCAATAATATGATGGTCTCACAGAAAAACCCATCAAGCGCGCTGATGGCGATTTGTTTGCGCACCACCGCATAAAGCGCGAAAGACCCTGCTAAAATCAATGTGATATCTGGCACAGCCCCAATTGACCAGCCCTTAATCGCGACCCCAATCGCCGATAGGATAAGCGCGATGACCCCGCGCCTATCAAGGCGCTCACCAAGGAAAATCACACTCGCACCCACCGCAATCAACGGGTAGACAAAGTAGCCGAAAGACGCTTCAACCACCCGCACCTCGCCAACCGCATAGACAAAAGTGGTCCAATTAACCGCGATCATCACCGTGCCAATCAGCATGTAGATGAGCTGGCGTGACGGTCTAAAAAGCGCAAAAATCCTGCCAAGCTTGCCAGATAGGCCATAGACGACCATCATCAGCAAGAACGCCCACAGGCTCCGCTGGACAACGATTTCAACCGCTGAATAGCCCTCTAGCAACACATAAAATATCGGCAAGATACCCCATAGGGCAGGCCCAAGAAATGCGGCTAGATAGCCAAATCTGTCTGGTTTTGACATTGATTTATCGCCCTTTTTTCATGCAAGCCGCCAACGGTCTCCTCACTCTTATCAGCATTCCCTCACCTGCGACATCGATTTTTATGCCCCCCATCTAAGGTGGCGCGACCAATTAGATTGTCCCGCCCCTTAAACGGGGCTAGTGATGATGATAAAGAGATGATAATAATAGGGGCGCAAACCCCATCATATGAATAGACAAGCTCTGTTGCATGACTTCTGAAAACCCCTTTTATCTTGCCCTTTCCATGATCGCCTCAGCGGATCCGAATTTGGTTGAGATCACAAGCCTGTCTTTGCGTGTAAGCGGCCTTTCGGCGGCCCTAGCCTTATTATGCGGCCTGCCATTAGGCGCCTTAATCGCGACCAAGCAATTTATCGGCCGCTCTGGTGTTATTGTCTTTTTCAACGCGCTTCTTGGCCTGCCACCTGTTGTTGTGGGCCTGAGCATCTATTTGCTGTTATCGCGCAATGGTTTGCTTGGCTTTGCCGATTTGCTCTATAGCCCAACTGCGATGATCATCGCCCAATTTACGCTTGTCTTTCCGATTTCGGTGGCCTTGACCATCCAATTGCTTGAAGGGCTAAACCGTGAATATGACCCGCTCTTTTTATCGCTACGAATCACTGTTAGGCGACGTATTTTAACGCTTCTCACAGATGGTCGTGCGGGCCTTGTGACCATTATGCTTGCCTGTCTTGGCCGCGCCTTATCAGAGGTTGGGGCGATTATCATTGTCGGCGGCAACATCAATCATGTGACGCGTATGATGACGACAGCCATCGCGCTTGAGACCTCTAGAGGTGAATTAGCGCTTGCAATGTCGCTTGGCATTATTTTGCTGCTCATCGCTTTGGCGATTAATATTGCGAGCCAATTTGTAAAAGCGCATTTCGACCGCGCCCTTGGTCACAAAGGATAGCCCCGATGGTCATGCGTGATAAGCCCCCCCAACAAAGCCCCCTCATCAGCGCACAGAATATCTGTCTTTGGCGCGGTGATAAGCCCCTGCTATCTTCGATTAACCTTACCATCGCCCGCGGTGAGACGACGATTATTATGGGCCAAAATGGGGCGGGCAAGACGATGCTTTTATCTGCCCTTCATGGCATTGTGCCGATACAATCAGGCACCATCACCCATGCCCCTGCCCTCTCGCAAAAGCCTG
>DBMZ01000142.1:7995-9123 GCA_002299005.1 Alphaproteobacteria bacterium UBA685
AAGATGGTCTTCCAGAAACCTATCTTATTGCGCCGCACAGCCGCCGCCCATTTCAGCTTTGCCAGCATGATACATGATGAGGCGACCATAAGAACTTGGTTTGAAAAAGCAGGCATGGCCGATAAAATGACCACAAAGGCACGACATCTCTCATCAGGGGAAGCCCAAAAGCTGGCCTTAATCGCCGCACTTGCCGCCAAGCCTGATTGCCTGTTCCTTGATGAGCCGACAGCCAATCTTGACCTAGAATCCAGAGCAGATGTCGAAGCCCTGTTGCAAGAGGCAAAGGCGCAAGGCACGACTTTGGTGATGGTCACACACGCGCATGCACAAGCAAAGCGCCTTGCCGATACCATCATCTATATGCAACAGGGCGTCATCTATGACCATGCCCCTGCCGCCGCGTTCTTGGACGGCGAACGCTCGCCCGAGGCATCTGCGTTCCTATCAGAATTATAGGCAAAGCTAGCGAAGTGACTTTAGCTCAAAAGCGGGATTGGCAATATCGTCCATCGCGGGGCTAAGGCCTTTTTCAAGACAGCCCTTGCCGATAATATAGGCTTGCGGATCATTGATAGATTCAACCGACCGCAACACACCGCGATGGTAACTCCACACAGACAGGCTACCTTCTTTCCTGCCCGTGCGGCTAATTTGCACCACATCCTCAGATGGCGCAGGCACAAGGCCGGCTGATTGCAATTTCCGGTCATATTGATCAGACCAAAACCACGGCGCTTCTTCTTGTGGCAAGGCAGAATCTGTAAAGCGCGCGGCAATATAATGCGCGCCATATTGGGCATTATGTATCGATTCAATGCGCACATCACCGCGCCCCTCAGCCAGCACATTATCGCCAATCGCATAAATATCAGCGTCATTTGTCTGATAGTGATAATCGGTTAAAATACCGTTCCCAGCGTCAAGGCCCGCCGCTTCTGCCAAAGCTATCTCAGGCAGAACACCAATCCCCACCAGCAAAATATCACAGCTCATCTCAGAGCGAACATTAGACCCATCACCCAGTTGCACCCCTGAAATAGCCCCATCTGTGACAGACAGGCCAGAGACGCCGCACCCTTTATGGATGGTCACGCCATTATCTTCATGAAGCGTCTGATAGGCTTG
>DBMZ01000142.1:9385-10255 GCA_002299005.1 Alphaproteobacteria bacterium UBA685
AACCGCCGCCAATGACAACCGCCTTTTGCGCCTTTGGCAGGGCCGCCTTCAAGGCTTTTGCATCTGCCCCATCACGCAACACAAAGACATTCTCAGCATCCATCTCTGGCATAGGCAGGCGGCGTGGCACCGCGCCCAAAGCCAGAATCAGCCGATCATAGCCAAGGCTACTACCATCGCTGAGAGAGATAGATTTTGCCGCACGGTCAATCGAAGTCACAGACACGCCATCACGCAACTCAATCTGATTAAGGTCAAACCAATCAGCGCCGCGCAAATAAAAATCTGCCTCATTCCCGTCTTCAGAGCTAAGATAGGCCTTTGAAAGCGGCGGGCGTTGAAGCGGCACACCTTCCAGCCTGTCGATCAGCGTTATGGCGTCATCACATCCTTGTTTGCGTAATCTTTCTGCAAAAGAAATCCCTGCATGGCTTGCCCCGATAACAACATAATGGCTCATAGGCCCTCTATCCTTTTTATTCACGCCTTTTATTCACGGCCAAATGGTTTTTTCATTGCCAAAATGGCTTTTGCCACTCTAAATGACATCATATCCTATACGGCTTAGACTATTAGGAACAATCACGATCAAATCAACAAAAATCAGGTGCGATAAGCCATGAGTTCTCTTGCCTATTATCAAAATTATGTGAATGGCCAATTTATTGATGGCGGGGCTGGCCGCTTGGCGGTTGATGACCCATCTGATGGCAGCATCATAGCCGAGGTCGCGCTCGCTGATGAGGCTGATATTGATAAAGCTGTACAAGCCGCTAAAGCCTGTCATCTAGCCGGCGATTTTGCCGCGCTTCGCCCTGTCCTTCGTGGCCGCATGGTGCGCGCGATGGGTGATTATTTGCTCGCACATTG
>DBMZ01000143.1:0-2126 GCA_002299005.1 Alphaproteobacteria bacterium UBA685
CGAACGCCGCATTATCAAAACTATCATGGGCGATAAAACGCACGCCTGTCATAGCCGAAAACAACGCTTCATCTATCACAAGGCCACAATCAATGCGCGCTTGATTGACCGACACAGGCGCGGCACTTGCGGCAAGCGAAAGACTGCCAATGGGCGCAATCGCATCTGGAATAGAGACACGCCCTTGGCCAAACACATCTGCCATCTGGGCGGCATCACATTTCGATATGGTACAGCCATCAGCCGTCTCTAACCCCTCATAGGTCGCGGTCTCAAGCAGGCGCACCGCGGCTTGTTGTGGCGTTAATTGCGGAAAGGCATCAAGCACCAACGCAAGCGCCCCGCTGACATGAGACGCGGCCATAGAGGTGCCCGAACGACGCTCATATCCGCCGCCAGAATGCGCGCCATAAAGCCCCAATGATGAGACACTATCACCGCCCCCTGGTGCGGCAAGGCACCAATCACGCGCCACCCCGCACCGATTTGTATAGCGCGGCTCCTTGCCATTGGGATCAAATGAGACCACCGCCAACCAGCCCTTTTTCACGCCGCTATAATGATAGGGCAGACCTGCCCTGACCGAGACCTCATCATCGCCCTGATTACCAGCGGCCCAAACCATCACCATGCCCGCATCCACCGCCTTCTCCCAAGCAGGTAATTCGGCGCCTAGCACAGATCTTGTTGTTGCTTTCGACAGATCAGTCACCTCATAATTCGATGCCCAGCTATTATTCAACAGCATGATATTCGAAGATACAGCATGCGATACAACAGACGGGATAATCTGGCCGCCTGATTTGCCTGCAAAGCTGCCATTATGGTCAAAGATACGATAGGCATTCACCCACGCATGCGGCGCGACACCATGCATCGCATCCCCCTCACGGCTTGCCGCCATCAGGCTGGCAACATGCGTGCCATGGCCATCAGGATCTACCAGCCCCTTAGAGCTGCCATGCGCATCATAGCCCGCATTGATATGCGATAATTGGCTATGCGCCTGATAAACGCCTGTATCAACCACACCAGCGCGCACATTAAAGCCCGCATAGCCCGCATCATAAGCAGACGCCACGCCAATATCATCAAGCCCTGTTTGGCGATTGTATTCAGATGTGTAACTTGCCCCAAATGACAGAGGCAGACGCTCAGATGAGCGGCTAACAGGCGGCTGTGTCACGGCTATCTTGCCAGAGCCTGAACCTGTACTACCACCGCCACCGCCACCACCGCCGCCGCCACAGGCAGACAGCATAAGCGTGCCAAGAATGACAAAACCAAGCGGCACCATAAAACCAATTTGGGGGGCGCCCTTGCGATAGGCGCGATTTGAATAGGCCTTCACACCCTTATGCGGCCTGTTGTCTCTTTCGAAATTATCCAACAGTATCTCCTCTGATGACCAATTAGAATTTGGTTAACGAAGAGATAAATAAATTAGATAATTCTTAATTTTAGAATGGGCTAAGCAGGTAATCTGGCTCCTGCAAAGGGGTTAATTTAGCCCTTTTGCACCAACCAGCCTCGCCAGTTTGGCAAGGCCCATTTCGTAGGGCTCAGCGGGGCTGATAGTCCCTTCGAATCGGCCGGTTTGGTCATAAAGATACACAGATGAGGAATGGTCCACGAGGTAATCTTCGCCCTCGCCGACCTTTTGCGCAAAAATACCGAATCGTCTCAACGCCTCATCAATCAGGGGCGCATCGCCTGTGATACCGATAATATCGCCGTCAAACAGGCTGACATAATCGGCCATTTGTTGGACGGTATCTCTTGCAGGATCAACGCTGAAGAAAACCAGTTGCAGTGGCTGACCAGCTGTATCAAGCGCCGCTAGCTCTGCTTTCATATCCGCCATCTTTGACAGGCTGGTCGGGCAAATATCAGGGCACCATGTAAAGCCAAAATAAATCGCTGTTGGCGTGCCTATCAAATCACGATTGGTGATAGGCTTGCCTTCATGGCTGATAAGAGAAAACGGCGTTTTGCCAATGCTTGGAAACAGCTCAGGTTTCTGGTCGCGCAAATACAGATCGCCCACAAGCCCTGCGGCAATCGCCATAAGGCCGACACAAAAAATGATTATGTTACGCTTCATCACTTTGGTCATCACTTTGGTC
>DBMZ01000143.1:2280-5982 GCA_002299005.1 Alphaproteobacteria bacterium UBA685
GTCGTCACTTTCGTCATGCGCGCTATTCCTTTATCCCAAAGATGGCAAATAAGATGCCCAATTAGCCACAAGAGATTTATAGCAGAGTTTGCGTGAACGCTATCTTCTTTTCGTCGCTTGCGCTGGCTTTTTGTCGCACCATCAAGCGGCGATGATATTCGCTTTCCCTTTTAGCCCAAATTTCGATATAAGTTTTGCTAGAATTGTTAAATTTACTTCATCAAACAAGTTATAGGATAACGGCTTATGACATCACTCCTCCTTTTGCTAGATAGCATCATTTCCTTATATATTTGGAGTCTTGTTGCCTATGTTGTGGCAAGCTGGCTGATAGCGTTTAATATCATCAACCCGTGGCAGCCAACTGTGCGGATGATTTTAAATGTCCTAGACCGTATTCATGATCCGCTGATGAGCCGTATTCGCTCGGTTCTACCAAATCTAGGCGGCATTGATATCAGCCCGATTATCTTGCTATTGGCGGTTCAATTCTTGCGCAATCTTTTGTTTGAATATCTCGCCTAGATCAAGCCAAGATTATGAGGCGCTGACCCCTTGACTATGCGGTAAAACGGGCAAAGTCACTATTAAGACAAACGACAGATAATAAAGAGAGCGATGATGGATACTGAAAAGCTGGTGATGATGATAGCGCTGGCCGCTGTGGGGGGCATCTTATTTTGGGGTGTCATCACAATGGGCAGAGGCGGCGAATATAACCGCAATAATTCCAATAAAATCATGCGCTGGCGCATCATCCTGCAAGCCATCGCGCTTGTCGTCTTTATCCTGATTCTCTGGTTTAGAGAACCGCGCGGCTAATCACCCCCCTTTATCCCCCCCATTAAGAAGAGATATAAAATGGTCAAATTAAATAAAATCTATACCCGCACAGGTGATTCTGGTGAGACATCATTGGTCAATGGCGCGCGCGTCTCAAAACATTCACGAAGACCCGCTGCTTTTGGTGAGGTTGATGAGCTGAATTCGGTGATCGGTCTTGCCCGTCGTCACACCAGCGGCGAAGCTGATGAGATGCTGGCGCGTGTGCAAAATGATATTTTTGACCTTGGCGCCGATTTGGCGACCCCAGAATCAGACAAGCCAGCCTTGCGCATCACAGCCGCACAAGTCACGCGTCTTGAAACCGAAATTGACGCGATGAACGCAGAGCTTAACCCTCTGACCTCATTCATCCTGCCGGGCGGCTCAGAAGTATCTGCGTGGCTTCATTTGGGGCGCACAGTGTCAAGGCGCGCCGAGCGTCGCATGACAGAGCTTGCCATTGAAGAGCCTGTAAACGAGGCGGCGATGCAATATATTAACCGCCTATCAGACCATCTATTTGTGCTGGCAAGACGCATGAATGATAATGGTGCGGCCGACATCCTATGGGTGCCCGGTGATAACAGCTAATAAAGGCTAGGATTGAACAAAACCCCGCTTCGTGAAAAAAAGCGTGATTTTTTCATTTACTTGTGGCAATTGTGACGGGTAGACACGAAAATATGTCATAACCACGCTAAATGAGGCGCCTTTGATAGGCTAATTATCAAAAGGTTACGCCCCCAATTGCGGGGTTTACGGATTGAAGCATCATTGGCCCTTGATAGATGATAGGGTCAAAGATGTGTGGGAAAGGAAGAGCAATGAAAATTTTGGTGCCCGTAAAACGCGTTATTGATTATAACGTAAAAGTACGCGTTAAGGCTGATGAATCAGGTGTTGAGCTTGCCAATGTAAAGATGGCAATGAACCCGTTTGATGAAATCGCTGTTGAGCAAGCCTTGCTATTAAAAGAAGCCGGCCAAGCTGATGAAGTTGTATTGGTCTCTGTTGGCCCAACACAATCTCAAGAAACAATTCGCACAGGTCTTGCGATGGGCGCTGATAGAGGCATCCATATCGAAGCTTCACATGACACTGAGCCGCTCGCTGTTGCCAAGCTTCTAAAGGAAGTTGTGACAAAAGAAGAGCCGGGCCTTGTTCTATGTGGCAAGCAAGCGATTGATGATGATAGCAACCAGACAGGTCAGATGCTTTCTGCGCTTCTTGGCTGGTCACAAGCAACCTTCGCCTCAGGCGTTGAGATTGCCGGTGATAAAGCAAACATCGTGCGCGAAGTTGATGGCGGCCTTGAGCATATCTCTGTCTCAATGCCTACGGTCATCTCAGTTGATTTGCGCTTGAATGAGCCACGCTATGCCTCATTGCCAAATATCATGAAAGCGAAGAAAAAGCCGATTGATAGCCTGAGCGTTGAAGAGCTTGGTGTCGATACAGCACCGCGCGTATCAGTGCTTAAGGTTGAAGAGCCTGCAGCACGCGCGGCTGGTATCAAAGTTGGTTCAGTTGATGAACTTGTCGAAAAATTGAAAAATGAAGCAAAGGTGATTTAACTATGGCTATTCTTGTACTTTGTGATCATGACAGCGGCACCTTTGGTGCTTCAACATTAAACGCCATCGCAGCCGCCGCACAAATCGGCGGTGATATTGATGTGCTTGTGGCTGGCCATAATGTCGGCGATGTGGCCTCAGCGGCCGCTGCGGCTGATAATGTTGCCCGCGTCCTATGCGCTGATTCAGCTGAATTGGCAAATGGCTTGGCTGAAAATGTGGCCCCTGTGATTTTGGCATTGGCCGATAATTACAGCCACATTCTTGCCCCTGCGACCACCTATGGCAAAAACATCATGCCACGTGTTGCGGCGCTCAAAGACGTTGCGCAAATCTCTGATATTATCGAAGTGATTGACGCCTCAACATTCAAGCGTCCTATCTATGCAGGTAACGCGATTGCCACAGTCAAGAGTGATGAAGCTGTGAAGCTTATCACTGTGCGCACAACCTCATTCGAAGCTGTTGGCGAAACAGGGGCAGCCGCGATTGAGGCGATTGATGCGTCTGGTGATGCTGGCCTGTCATCTTATGTGAAATCAGAGCTATCATCATCTGAGCGTCCAGAGCTAACCTCAGCTGGTATCGTGGTATCAGGCGGGCGCGGCATGCAAGATGGGGCAAACTTCACCATGCTTGAAGGTGTCGCAGATAAGCTTGGCGCCGCTGTTGGTGCGTCACGCGCGGCGGTTGATGCGGGCTTTGTGCCAAATGATTATCAGGTTGGCCAGACAGGCAAGGTCGTTGCCCCTGATCTGTATATCGCCGTCGGTATCTCAGGCGCGATTCAGCACTTGGCAGGTATGAAGGATTCTAAAGTCATCGTTGCGATTAACAAAGATGACGAAGCCCCTATCTTCCAAGTGGCTGATTATGGTCTGGTCGCCGATTTGTTTGACGCTGTGCCAGATTTGGATAAGGCGCTTTAAGAGCCCTTTAACCAAGCAAGCTGATATAAAATCAAAGCCGCGCTCCTGAGATATCAGAGCGCGGCTTTTTTATGACGGCCTCTTTAAGGTGTTAATATTTTTGCCGCGATCTCATCCATAATGGCCTCATCCGCCCACAAGGCAGGCCCTTGGATGAGGAATATTTTCGTCCTATCAGCTGAGATAAGATAAGAGCTTGGCAAGCCACGAAGGCCCAATTCACGCGGCCATGTAGAGGTCGGATTATAGGCCGATATCACCCGTTCATGCGCCACATTAATCCCGCGCTCATCAAGAAATGCCTGCGCATGGTCTGGCCCTTTGCGATCAACCGAGATCAGCACCACATCAAGCGCCTCACCGCGCTGTGCAAA
>DBMZ01000140.1:0-1260 GCA_002299005.1 Alphaproteobacteria bacterium UBA685
CTACCTAATAAGGGCTATAATTCTGGTCAATATAGGGCCGGTTAATATAAGGAACGAAGATATGTCTGAGACAGACAAGAATAAAGCGTCAAAAAAACCAGCGAAAGGTCTTGGTCGCGGTCTATCCTCTTTGCTAGGTGACGCCGCACCGGCATTGGCACCAGACGCAGGGGCGACGGCGCCCAATAATGGCTTTGCCGGCGGCCCGCGCCCAACCGAAATTCGCCTTGTGCCCGTGGAATGGATTAATCCTGGCCCCTGGCAGCCGCGCCGTATCTTTGCGCGTGCCGCGTTGGATGAATTGGCGCAATCAATGGCCGAAAATGGCATTGTACAGCCTATTTTGGTGCGCCCTAATCCCCAAAAGGAAGGTCGCTATGAGCTGATTGCGGGTGAGCGTCGCTGGCGTGCGGCGCAAATTGCGCGCTTACATGATATTCCGACCATTATTCGTGAGCTTAGTGACAAGCAAGCGGCCGAATTATCGCTGATTGAGAATATTCAGCGTCAAGATCTCTCGGCCATCGAAGAGGCGCGCGGCTATCGCAAGCTGATTGACGCGCATAGCTATACCCAAGATGACCTTGCGGGCATTGTCGGCAAATCGCGCCCGCATATTGCCAATATGATGCGCTTGTTAAACCTGCCTGAAGAGGTGCAGGATATGGTGCTAAAAGGCGTGCTATCAGCGGGGCAAGCACGCCCGCTTATCGGTCATGAAGAGGCGCTTGCCTTGGCTAAATTAGTCGTCGAAAAAGGCCTATCAGCGCGCGAAGTTGAAAAATTAGCCCGCCATGAGCTTGCCCCATCAAATCCTGTGACAAAGACTGAAAAATCATCTGATATCAAGGCGTTAGAGAAGAAAGCAAAAGACAAGCTTGGGCTACGATTGGCCGTTGATTGGGATGAGAGCAAGGAAAAGGGCGCGATTAAATTCACCGTCTCTAGCTTTGCCCAGCTTGATATGATTTTGGATAAATTGGGCCTAAATGACGGCTAGATGAAAGCCAGATAATATTTCAGCTAGCGGCGCGGTTTTAGGCGTAAACATAGACCCAACAGCCCTTGCCCTAGATGGGTATAGGGATCAGACATGCGCCCTGACTTTAGGTCGCGTTCCATCTCGATGATTTTCTGCCAAAATTGCATCGCGCTATCTTGCGCTATGCGGCCCGCCGCGGCGGTGATAAGCGGCTTTGACTTAAAATGGACAGGCGGGCGCAAGCGACCAACCGCGCCCGTCGCAGATTCGCCGCGTGC
>DBMZ01000140.1:1450-2234 GCA_002299005.1 Alphaproteobacteria bacterium UBA685
GTTAGAACTGATTTCATAAATAAATCAATGGCTTGCGATGATGAATCACCTAGTGCCTCATCAATATCTTCTTCGGTTAGGACGCCATTCGGCCCTGCCATGATGGCTAATTTATCGATTTCAGACCGGCTTGCGAGCCTATCACCGCCAAGGCGGCTCACAAGCAATTGCATGGCCGGCTGGTCGATAGAGATATTATCAGCGGCAAAGATGGTGCGGGCAAGCTGGCCGATATCCTTGCCCTCATCAGCATAACAGCCGATTGAGGCCACTTGGTTTTCTGCCTCACAGAATTTGACGATCGCATGTTTGGTGGTGGTATCGCTTGCCTCAATAATCAGCCTTGTGCCCGTTTTTAGCAGAGGCACAGCCTGTTTGACCGCCTCAAGCATTTCAGCGCCTGTACCACGAAGGCGGACAAGCCGCTCATCGCCAAAAACCGGCAGAGCTGTGACTTCATCCACTAATCTTGTGGGATCTGCTTTGACTTGTTCACCGCGCAAAGAGACTGATTGGAAGGGATCATCAAGGTCTGAGACAATCTGTTTGGCCATTGAGAGCGCGCGTTCACGCATCAGCCCAATATCCGCGCCATGAAAGAAATAGCACAGATATTTCGGGGCTGGTTTTGCAAGTGTTGTTGCGATATCGCGCGGGGCTATCTTCATCACTCACCTGATTTTTGTCTTAACGCTTAGGAATTTGGCTCTTGGTCAATCTCTAGGAAATAGCGCTTAAGGCGCAATGTCAATTTATCTGCTAATTGCCTTGTTAGGCGTTCTGC
>DBMZ01000140.1:2563-3071 GCA_002299005.1 Alphaproteobacteria bacterium UBA685
GGCATTTTGATTAAGATTATCAACCAAATGACGGTTAAAGATCTGCTGAAGACGCGTATCTGCCGCTTTAATATCGATGCGATCTAGCTGCTCTTGTGTCTGTGCTGTGATATCAGCGCTTGATAATGTCTGGCAGGCTGATAGGCCAAAACACAGGATGAGAGCCAAAAATAGCTGTTTATATAACGACATTGATAATCCTATTCGGAACGACAATCACCTTTTTAGGGCTACTACCTTCAAGATATTTCACAATGCTAGGATGCGCTAGTGCTTTTTGCGTCGCCTCGTCTCTATCACAATCAACTGGCAGGCTGACAGTGGCGCGCAATTTGCCATTTACCTGCACGCCAATCTCAACCTCATCTGCGACAAGCCATGCCTCATCAGCCTGTGGCCAAGGGGCGTTTGTCACAAGACCTGTGCCGCCCGCTGCTTCCCATAATTCTTCGGCAATATGCGGCGCAAAAGGCGCGATAAGCTGTGCCAGGGTGGTGATCGCAAAATC
>DBMZ01000140.1:3331-3876 GCA_002299005.1 Alphaproteobacteria bacterium UBA685
ACTTTCTGGATGAAGCGATTAGCGCCTTCAACACCTGATTCAGTCCATTCCAAATCACGCTCTGGCGGCGAATCTGATAGCATAAATAGGCGCGCTGTATCGGCGCCATAGGTCTCGATGATTAATTCAGGGTCGACCACATTGCGCTTTGATTTACTCATTTTCTCAACACGGCCAGCCTGAATTTCATCGCCTGTTTTGGCGTGAACCCAGCCATCTTGTGTCTTGGTGACTTCTTCTGGGAACAGCCACGCACCATCCTTATCCTTATAGGATTGATGGCAGACCATACCTTGTGTCAAAAGACCGGCAAATGGCTCTGCTAGGTCAAGATAGCCGACCTCTGAGAGCGCTCTTGTGAAAAAGCGTGAATAAAGCAGGTGCAAAACCGCATGCTCAACACCGCCAATATATTGATCCACAGGCATCCAATAAGCGGCCGCCTCAGCTGAGAAAGCTTCCTCTGCCTTTGGGTCTGTATAGCGCAAGAAATACCATGAGCTCTCAAAAAACGTATCAAATGTATCTGTTTCTCTGGTCGCTTG
>DBMZ01000140.1:4120-4797 GCA_002299005.1 Alphaproteobacteria bacterium UBA685
TCTGCGTCAGGCACAGGCACCGCGCCACAATCATCGCAATAGATAATCGGAATAGGGCATCCCCAATAACGCTGGCGTGAGACACCCCAATCGCGCAAACGATAGGTTGTCTTCGCACTGCCACAGCCAAGAGCTTCAAGCACCTCAATGGCTTTTGCTTTGCCCTCATCAATGCCAAGACCGTTCCAATCACCTGAATTAATCAGCGTACCAGGGCCGGTATAGGCCTCATTCTCAATGGTAAAGCTGGCCTCATCTGCGTCTTTTGGCAGAACCACGGGCGTGACGTTACAATCATATTTGCGGGCAAAATCAAGGTCACGCTGATCATGCGCAGGACAGCCAAAAATCGCGCCTGTGCCATAATCCATCAGCACAAAATTGGCGATATAAACAGGCAATGTCGCGCCGTCAATCAACGGATGGGCGACAGTGAAATCAGTCAAATAACCCTTCTTCTCTGCCTTTTCAATCGCTGCCTCAGATGTACCAAGCGCTGAGCATTCTGCTAGGAAGGCTTCGGCGGCTGTATCTTCTTTTGCCAAAGACAGCGCAAGCGGATGGTTCGGTGCCACGGCCACAAAGGACGCGCCAAAAAGCGTATCAGGGCGTGTGGTAAAGATCTCTAGCTCTTGGAAATGGGGATTTGGCGTCGCTGACTGAAAGGTCAGGCTCGC
>DBMZ01000141.1:0-1104 GCA_002299005.1 Alphaproteobacteria bacterium UBA685
AAACATCTCTTGAAGGCTCTATTTATTTGGGTGATATCGCCTTGCAGGACAAATGATCAGATGCAGGACAAATGATAAGATAAGGTAGGCGGCGCGCTTATGTCTTTATATGATAGCAGCTTGTTATTCTTCGCCCTTGCGGCGATAGGCATTACGATAACAGGCATTTCAAAGTCAGGCTTTGCCGGTGGTTCTGGTGTTGTGGCGGTGCCTTTATTGGCCACCATCATGCCGATACATCATGCGGTAATATTGGTTCTGCCTTTGCTGATTATCATGGATATAAAGACCATCCAATATTTCCGAAAATCTGTGGCATGGGGGGACGTGTTAAAGGTCATCCCTGCCGCGATTATCGGCATTATTATTGGCAGCTTTATGCTGGGTGCGATAGACCCGAACGCCTTGCAATTATGGTTTGGCCTGTTGTGCATTTTATTTGCAAGCTGGCAGAAATTAGCGCCTTTGTTGGGCAAGATGAAGGGCGGGGCTTATTTATGGGGCTGTATTTCGGGCATTACCAGCACGCTAATCCATTCAGGTGCGCCGCCTTTTAACATCTATATGATTGCGCGTGGCTTGCCAAAACAAACATGGCTTGCGATTGCGGGGGTGTTCTTCTTTGTGATGAATTGCCTTAAAATTATCCCGTATTATCTGATAGGCGACTGGAGCCTCTCGCTTCTTTGGACGTCTGTTATCTTTATCCCTTTTGCGCTATTTGGCACGTATTTGGGAAAGATAATGCAAGGGAAAATATCGGAAAAAACCTTTATGCAATTATGCCGCGCTTTCTTGGCGCTGTCAGGGGCCTTGCTGATTTATAAAGGGCTTGTATGATGATTTATGTGATAGGATTTGAGACGCCTTTTTGAGGCGTTTTGGGGGGAAGAAAATGAATGTTCTTTGGATAATGGCAGACCAGCTACGCTGGGATTATTTAAGCTGCTATGGCGCCACACATATTAACACGCCAAACATTGATTGGCTTGCCTCGCAAGGGATGCAGTTCAATAAGGCCTATGTGCAATCGCCGGTCTGTGGGCCTAGCCGTATGAGCTCTTATACAGGGCGCTATCCAAGAAGCCATGGTGCCACTTGGAA
>DBMZ01000141.1:1229-4327 GCA_002299005.1 Alphaproteobacteria bacterium UBA685
GATAAAGAGGGCATGGCACGTCTTGGCATTTCCGCTGATAGCGAGATTGGGGCCAGAGTGGCCGAATGTGGCTTTGATGTTGTGATCCGCGATGATGGCACAAATCACACAGATAATCTGACCCGCCATTCACAAGATTATGATGACTATCTGCGAAGCCATGGCATGGCAGGTGATAACCCGTGGGAAGAATGGGCCAATAGCGCCTATAATGAAGAGGGCAAGCTTGTCACAGGCTGGTTGCATGAAAACGCCCATCTGCCCGCACGTGTGCCAAAAGAGCATTCAGAAACAGCCTTTCTTACCACCAAAGGCATTGAATATATTGAAGCCCAAAGGGAAGATGAGCCGTGGTTATGCCATCTATCATATATTAAGCCGCATTGGCCTTTCATGGCACCGGCGCCTTATAATGATATGTATTCTGCTGATGATTTGCCGCCGGTAAATGCGCCTATTGAGGGCCAAGAGACCGACCATCCGCTGATTAATGCGTGGGCCGATATGCGCGTCAGCCAGAGCTTTGCGCGTGATAAGGTGCGTGACAGGGTCGGCCCTGTTTATATGGGATTGATTAAAGAATTAGATGATCAGCTAGGGCGTCTATTTGACTATCTGCGCGAGACAGGCCGTATGGACGATACGATGATTATCTTTTGTTCTGACCATGGTGAGAATATGGGTGATCATGGCTTTGGCGAAAAGGATTTATTCTTTGATTGCTCAGCGCGTGTGCCGATGATCATCTATGATCCGCGCGAAAAAGCCGATGCCACACGTGGCACAACCACTGATAGGCTGATGGAATCAATTGACCTTGTGCCAACCTTCTTGTCGTTCTTTGGTGGTGCGCAAAAACCGCATCTTATCGAAGGGCGTAATTTAGATCCGCTCTTGCATGGCGAAGATGTGACTTGGCGCGATTATTGTTTTTCTGAATATGATTATTCAACCAGACAATCGCGGCGCCCGCTTGGGATTGATGAGCGTGATGCGCGTCTTGTGATGGTCTTTGACGGCAGATGGAAATATACCCATGTCGAGGGTATGCGGCCGTTATTATATGATTTGGAAACAGACCCAAATGAGCGCCATGATTTAGGCGCTGATCCGCACTATGCAGATGAGATAACACGTCTGCGTGAGGCGCATTTTACATGGGCGCGCCAACATCATAGCCGCATCACACGCGACAATAAAACGGTTGAACGCATGACCGATAATAAAGAGCCGCCAGGTATCTTTATCGGCTATTGGGATACAAAAGAGCTTATTGCCGATGGCTATCAATTGCCGCCTCATTTGCGGGATTAAGTGAGTCCCCCCCCTCAAAAGAGATATAAGAAGTGAGACATAAGAAGTGAGACAAAAAAGCCCTGCCAAAAATAACTGGCAGGGCTTTTTTCAACAGGGCTTTTTAATAAGTATAATAGCCTTACAAGATACGACAGGCTGTATCAAAGGCAAGGCGCGGCGCTCTTGGGCGAATATTATCACCTGTGCCATAGCCAAGACTTAGCAAGAAGCTCGCGCGCCAGCTTGTGCCTTCATAAAATAGCTCATTTGCTTTGGCGGCGTTAAAGCCAGACATTGGCCCGCAATCAAGGCCAAGTGCGCGGGCGGCCAAAATCAAATAACCACCTTGCAACCAAGCATTATTATTTGATTGGCGTTGCAGAGCCTCTTCGGATTGGGCTTCAAAATTTGCTTTATCCAAATGAGGCGCAAGGCTGTCCAAATGCTCATAAAATTTCATATCATGTGCGACGATGGCAATCACAGGCGCGGTTGCCGCTTTGGGGCGGTTGCCCTCACCAATGGCCCCCATCAGCTTTTCTTTTGCCTCAGCTGATTTCACAAATGTCAGCCGCATCGGACAGGTATTAGAGGCTGATGGCGGGTTCTTCATCAAATCATAAAGCTGTTCAAGCAGCGCATCTTCCACAGGCTTATCAGAAAAGAAACGATGCGTTCTGGCATCATTAAAGATGGTGTTTAACAAGGTTGTGTCACTCATAATGTTTGGCTTTCTTTAAGGCGTTATTTTATGGTCTATAAATAGCTGGGTTTCAGGATTTATAAATAGCTGGCGAAATTTTTATCGTTTAAAAAGGTTTCTTTGCCCGCATTAAGCATTTTGTCCATTGCCGGCTTATCCAGCCAAGGCGCGATGGCGGCTTCAAAAGAAGCGCGCGCTTTGACCCGCTGATACCAGTCACTCATGCGCGGATATCGGGACTCCCACAGGCCCGCAAGCCCGACACATTCGGTTCTGAAAATATAGGCGGTGACAAGCGCTTCGGCGAGAGAATAGCTGTCGCCCATAAGCCAATCTTGGCCGTCAAGGCTGGCGTCTATTTCGGCGCATAGGCGCGCCATCCGCTCGATCGCGACCGTCATATGAGGCGAGGCGGCCCCGTTTTCGACAAGGTCTTGCACCTTCTTTGCCCGCATTTGATCAGGCATAGCAGCAAAACGCGCTTCGCGCTCTTCGGGCGATTTGGCCAACAGCATCTGACGCTGATAGCTGCCAAAGGTAAGGGTGTTCACGCTGTCATGATATTCAAGGCATTGTGTGCCCCAAATCCGCGTCAGGGCCTGCTTGCCAAGATCAGCTGGCATCAGGGCTGTCGCCGGGTCTAGCGCATCAATATATTCAGCGATGACGCTTGATTCCCGCAAGATAAGATCACCATGGATAAGCACAGGCACAAATGCACGCGGATTAAGAGCCAGAAAATCAGGGTCAAATTGTTGCCCGCTCGGCAAGTCAATATGATGGCTTTCCCATGCCATAGCTTTTTCTTCTAGGACAAGGCGAACCTTAATTGAACAAACAGAATTGGCGCCATGATAAAGTTTTAACATACTGAAATCCCCTCATTTAGTTTGCAGAGTTAAGCCAGATAGCGATGCGCGAAGCGCACGCCCCAGCTTTATGTATGATGGCCAGATAAGGCAGGTTTACAACTATGCCTGTTGTTGTCTCACAATACAAAAAAAATCGATATATTTATTACTTGTCAAGAATATCGATAAAGCCCAAGATATTAGAACGGCGCAATATGCCGCGATCTAACCGGCGATCTATCTCGCGA
>DBMZ01000138.1 GCA_002299005.1 Alphaproteobacteria bacterium UBA685
GGGCCCGGGGATGCTGGCCACTTCCCTCGCAACGCCTTGCTCAGCGCCTTTTGTTTGCACAGCTATCAGGTTTGCGCTTGTCCAGTCTGATGCTGTCCTCCACGCCATGATGGTGATGATGGGGATAGGGGTGACACTGCCATGGCTAAGGTTGGCAGTGTTTCCGTCATTGATGTCATTCGTGCCACGTCCGGGCGCGTGGATGGTGCGTTTGCAAAAAGGTCTTGGGGTGCTGATGGCGCTGACGGTTCTATGGATCGGCAGTCTGTTTTATAATGCTATCAGCCATAATGCGCAGGATGCGGGGTATGATGCGAATAGCGCATGGTCTGTCTTTGATGAGGCGACGCTGGCGCAATTGCGCAGGCAAGGCCAATTAGTGTTTGTCGATGTCACCGCTGATTGGTGCATTACGTGCAAGGCGAATAAGTCGCTTGTGCTTGATACAAAGGCCGTGGAGGCGTTGTTCGCAGATAATGAGGTCGTGCTTATGCGCGCTGATTGGACCCTGCCTGACGAGGCGATTGCGCGCTATTTAGCCTCTAATGAGCGTTTTGGTATCCCGTTTAATGTGGTCTATGGTAAATCCGCTCAATCAGGCATTATCTTGCCTGAAATTCTGACGAGGCGGGCGATTGAAAATGCCTTGCTTGCGGCAAACCAATAGGCGCTCTGGCGCGTATGATATCATATAGAATAAATCAAAAAAATGTCTTTGAAAGGACAGCCTTATGAGTCTTGAAATTGGTCAAAAAATCCCCGCGCTTGAATTGCATGTCAAAGATGCTGAGGGGATTGATGTGTTTGATACAGGCACGGCTTTGGCAGGTAAGAAAATTATTATCTTCTCGGTGCCAGGTGCCTTTACACCAACATGTTCTGCCAAGCATGTGCCAAGCTATCTTGCCAATTATGACGCGCTAAAGGCGGCGGGGTTTGACGAGATTATCTGTATGGCGATGAATGATGTGCATGTGATGTATGCATGGGGCCAATCGCAGGATGTGGGCGATAAGATCACAATGCTAGCCGACAGGGAAGGGCAATTATCAGACGCTCTTGGCTTGTCTGTTCATATGGGCCCTGTGCTTGGCACAAGAGCGTCGCGTTCGGCGTTTATTGTCGAAGATGGTGTGATCACCAAAGCGTTCCTAGAAGAGCCTGCGGTCTATGAGGTCTCATCTGCCGAACATGTGCTAGCCAACCTTTAGCCTTTTATCTTTAGCTCTGGTCACGCTGTTGTGCTTCGGCGGCGTGACGGGCTAAATCATCGACACGCTCATTTTCATCATGGCCCGCATGGCCTTTGACCCACCGCCATTCAATCTCATGGCGTTGTGTTGCGGCGTGTAATTCTTGCCATAGATCCTGATTCTTCACAGGCTGTTTGCTCGCCGTCTTCCAGCCGCGCGCTACCCATCCTGCCATCCATTCATTAATGCCTTGAATGACATAGCGGCTATCGGTGGTTAGGATGATTTTCGACGGCTTTTTCAGCTCATTAAGCGCCGAGATAGCGCCCATTAATTCCATCCGGTTATTGGTGCTATTCGGCTCACCGCCGCTGAGTTCTTTTTCATGACCGCGCCAGCGCAATAAGGCGCCCCAACCGCCCGGGCCAGGATTGCCCAAGCAAGAGCCGTCTGAGAAAATCTCAACCACATCATCTGACATATTAATCATCCTGCCAGAGGCCATAAGAAGCTGGGCTTTTGACGGTGCGATGAAAGCGAATCTTGCCCCAATATTCCATCGGATCATGTGGCTTTACTAACGCATCTTTCGGCGTATTTAGCCAATCATAGAGACGGGTCAAGAAAAAGCGTATCGCAGAGCCTGTGCATAAAATTGGCAGCGCATCAATTTCGTTTTGGCTAAGAGGGCGCACTGATTGATAGCCGGCGATCATCGCGGATGATTTCGTGATATTAAAGCTGCCATCTTTCTCAAAGCACCAGCTGTTAAGACAGATGCCTAGATCATAGGCGAGGATATCAGAGCAGGCGAAATAGAAATCGATGACGCCAGTAAGCTTGTCACCCACAAACATCACATTATTCGGGAATAGGTCGGCATGGATAATGCCTGTAGGCAAATCTTGCGGCCATCGCGCCACGATATCTGTGATAAGCGCGCCTGTTTTATCGCGCAGATTTGGCGGCAAATCATCGGGATCGCGGTCAATAGATAACAGCAAATCAGCCCAGCTGTCGGGGCCAAGCGCATTCGTACGCACGGCGCTAAAATCAGCGGTCTTAAGGTGCATCTCTGCCAAAATCATACCAAGATTGCGGCAATGCTCGGCTGTTGGGTTGCGATAGGAAATACCATCAAGAAAGCTAAAGATGGCGCCCGGGCGACCAGCTATGCGTTGCAAAACGGCGCCTGATTTATCCTCAATCGGCAAAGGGCAGGTAACGCCTGCCTCACTTAAATGACGCTTTAAATCCATGAAAAAGGGCAGATCTGCCTCATTGGTGCGTTTTTCATAGAGGGTTAGAATAAAATTGCCTTGGTCTGTGCGCAGAAGAAAGTTTGAGTTCTCAACCCCTTCGGCAATACCGGCAAGGGATAGGAGCTGGCCAATATCATAGCGCGCCAAAAGGTCAGCAATTTCATTATCATCAATCGTTGTGTAAACAGCCATCAGAGCCACACCTTTTCTTATTTTGTCAAAATTGACGGCAACTTAAAGGTCAGGTTTTCAGCAATGAAATTCTGATGCTCAATCGTGATATCAAAGGCTGATGATAATTTCGCAATCACCTCATCGACCAAAATCTCAGGCGCAGACGCACCAGCCGATAGGCCGATGGTTTTCGCACCGTCAAGCATAGCGCAATCAAGCGCGTCCGCATCAGCGATAAGACGCGCGCTTTTAGCACCGGCATTCTCGGCAACCTCAACAAGGCGCTTTGAATTTGATGAGTTCTCTGCCCCAATGACCAAGAAGAAATCAATTGTGCCTGCCAGCTCTTTTACCGCCTGTTGGCGATTGGTGGTGGCATAGCAAATATCTTCGCCGCGCGGGCCTGAAATCTCTGGGAAGCGATGTTGCAGGGCTGAAATAATTTGCCCCGTATCGTCCACAGACAGCGTTGTTTGCGTCGCAAAGGCAAGCTTCTTGCCCTCTGGCGGGGTGACGGTTAGGGCCTCTTCCAAGGTCTCAATCAATGTCATAGAGCCATCTTCAACTTGGCCCATTGTGCCAATAACCTCAGGATGGCCGGCATGGCCGATTAAGAAAATGTGATGTCCTTGCTTTTCATGGCGCTCCGCCTCGATATGCACCTTTGTGACAAGCGGGCAGGTCGCATCAAGGGCGATCATATTCTCTTCATCTGCGCGTTCATGCACTGATTTTGCGACCCCGTGGGCGGAGAAGATAACAGGCGCGCCTTGCGGGACTTCATCTAGCTCTTTGACAAAGACCGCGCCCTTGGCGGCAAGGTCGCCGACCACGCGTTTATTATGGACAATCTCGTGCCTGACATAAACAGGGGCGCCATATTTCTCTAAGGCAACTTCAACGATACGAATGGCCCGGTCTACGCCGGCACAAAAACCACGAGGGGCCGCTAGAATTAATGTCTTTTTTAACTTGTCCATGATGCCCTAATTGCGCGATAAGAAGATAGGTGTCAATTCTATGATATCATATTCATACGCTTTTGGCAGACAAATGAGGATATGTCCATGTGCTTTAAATCCATTGCGCCATCCCTGCTAGTTTTAGCCGCACTTAGCGGCTGTTCTACGTTCCAGCCAGACTATTATAAGTGCGATAGTCAGGTGACGAGCTATGCAGAAGGCATCCGCTCTAGCCTTGAGACACAGGAATTGGCCCAAGATGTTGAAGTGCGCTTAAATGGCGTCTCTGCTAGCTGTTATGATAATGATCGGGGCGTGGTCACTGATTTAGCGATCGGCCTTAAGGTGTCGCGCGAGCTTGGTGAAGGGAACGGTGTTGACCCTGTGGTGGTGCCAATGGCGGCGGCGATTATTGGACGTGATGATGAGGTGATAGAGACCACAAGCTTTATCTATACGATGCAATTCACAAATGGCGTTGAGACAATCTATCCGCTGGTTAGGCGTGAATTGACTATCCCGCAAGGCGGCCGCATCATTTTATCGCTCACACCTGAGCTATTGGGGCAGTAATTCAGCCTTTGTTTGCGTGACGTCTCGCTATTTATTTTAAGCATAAAAAAAGAGGCCCTTTGGCCTCTTTTGTTTTGGTGCAAGCCCTTATTTTTGAAGGGGTTTAGGCTTTGATATCATCCAACTGCTTGACTGATTCTTCAATCAAGGCCAATGAGGCGTCGGCATCAAGCTTTTCAGCCATCACATGCTTTGCGGCGGTCACGGCCAAGGTGGCTGACTGGGCGCGCAAATCGGCAATCACGGCGGCTTCTGCTGCTTCGATTTTCATCGCGGCTTGCTTCTCGCGGCGTGCGATAGAGGCCTCTGCCTTTTCTTCGGCAATCTTTGTGATGCGCTCGGCTGTGGCTTCGGCATTTGACAAGATTGTCTTTGCTTCATCAGCGGCTTCACGTGCCAGACGCTGGAATTTTTTCAACTCAGCGGCGGCTTCTTCGCGCAAGTTTTGCGCTTCTTGTAATTCAGATTCGATTTTGGCCGAACGCTGATCAAGCATCGCGCCAATCGCTGTGGCCGCTTTGCGCCAAATAAGGACGACGAAAAGAGCAAAACCTACGGCAACAAAGGTTGATTCATTAACAACTGACATCTTTATCTATCCTTATGGTTAAGCGTTTGCAGCTTTAGCCGCAGCTTTAACCTGCTTTGTGACTTCTGCTTTGGTTGCTTTGACGCCGATAAGCTGTTTAACAGTCTCTTGTGCGGCTTCTGTTGCCACATCATTCAGGTTCGCCATCGCATCGTCGCGCATTGCCGCTAGTTTCTTTTCAGCTGTCGCCAGCTTCTTTGCTAGCTTCTTAGCCATTTCAGCTTCACCAGCGGCGGCCTTATCATTGGCCGCTTTGGTTGCCGCTTGTGCTTTGTCGCTTGCGTCGGCTCTTGCGCTTGCAAGGGCGCTCTCATATGTGACCTGCATCTCTTTGGCTTTGGCATCAGCTTCTTTGGCTTTTGCCAAATCGCCTGAGATTTTATCACTACGATTTTCAATCACAGCACTAATGCGCGGTGTGACGACGTAATTCATCAACAAGAAAAGAATTGTGAAGGTGATAAGCAACCAAAATAACTGATTTGGCCATGTTGCGATATCTAACTGTGGAAGGCCACCTGATGAATCGCCCGCTGCAAATGCCCCCGAAGTAAATGCCAATGATGGCACCATAAGAGCGAGGGGGGAATAAACCAGTGGTTTCATAATCTGTGTCACTGACATCTGCTTATCCTGCTTATTAGCTTTGCCTGTTTAATTCGCACACCAACATGCCATAGATGCATGGGCGCGTGATCTTGTGGGCAATTTTTAACAAAATATGTGGCCACAATGTTAATAACGAACAGATGTGGCCACAAAAATATGGTCTCTTCTTACGAGATTCTAGCTGACTAGAATACGAAAAGAAGTAGAAGCGCAACAACAAGCGCGAAAAGCGCGATCGCTTCAGTCAACGCAAAGCCCAAAATGCCGATGCCGAAGACTTCGCCACGTGCAGCTGGGTTGCGTGCAATTGATGTGATTAGGCTTGAGAAGATGTTCCCGATACCTAGACCTACACCTAGAAGAGGAAGTACCGCGATACCGGCACCGATGAGTTTTGCAGCTTCTGCTTCCATTTTACCATTCCTTTGTATTGGACGTTTCGTTGCAAGATTACTAAAAAATGCGCCACCTATTTTTGATAGGCTTTGCGTTACGACGCTAAAATCTAGTGGAGATGTAGCGCGTCATTCAAATACATACAAGTCAAAATTGTGAATACGTAGGCTTGAAGGCCCGCGACCAGAATTTCAAGACCTGTCAAACCGATAATTGCCAATAAAGGCAGGGCAGACATGCCCACAAACACGCCGCCAGCTGATGTTAGCATAACCGCTAGACCAGCAAACACTTTCAGCATTGTGTGACCAGCCAACATATTGGCGAATAGTCGAACAGACAAGCTGACAGGGCGCATGAAGTAAGAGATAACCTCAATGATAATCAAGAATGGGATCAGAGCTTTCGGTGCGCCTGATGGCACAAAGAATGAGAAGAAGTGAAAGCCATGCTTGATGAGGCCGATAAGTGTGACACCAACAAAGATAAAGGCTGCCATCGCAAATGTCACAACAATCTGGCTTGTGACCGTGTAGCTGTAAGGGATTAGCCCTAGCATGTTAGTGAAAAGAACAAAGACGAAGACTGAGAAGATGAACGGGAAATAGCGGCGGCCTTCGCTGCCCACATTGCTGCGGACCATATCAGCCACAAATTCAAACATCATCTCAGCGACATTTTGAAGACGGCCAGGGACCATAGCGGCAGGGCGCATGGCGTAAACCAAGAGAGCCACGCTTAGAATAACAGTCAAAACCATAAAGAGGGCTGAATTGGTGAAAGCAATATCAAAGCCAAATAGATTTAAAGCAAACAAAGTCTTAATGGTGAATTGTTCAACTGGTGAATGCACGTCTTCTAACTCCTGTTAACGCTTTTGGTCATTTTCGTCTGAAGGGGCATTGTCACTATCCGTGCCATGCTCTTCAAAATAACCAGCAGCCATCCCTCTGCCCGTTGCGATACGCCAGACATTCATCATGCCGCCAATCGCGCCTAGAAAAAACAACACAACCAACCATAATGGTGATGTGTCAAAAACCTTATCCAATGCCCATCCAAGCGCGCTTCCGACGACAATGCCAGCGACAAGCTCTGTTGCCACCCGGCCTGCTAATGCCATCCCTTCGGCGGGCATATGCGCTTTTGCCGTCTTTTCTTGCAACTTGCTTTTGCGGTTTTCAAGCTCTGAAATTCGCTCTGCTAGAGAGGTCGTCTCAGCGCTCTTTGCTTTGTCATCATGACCTGACATTTCAAGGCTCCGTGTGACAAATGCCGCATCATCGCGTCATTGCAAAAATTGCTTTGCTTTGCATAGGCTCCCTATCAGTCAAACAAACAGTGTTTTACCCCTGTTTTTCCGATAGGTCAAAATGCGTCGCCAACCTATGGTCAGATCAGCAATTTGTCAAGTGAAAGACATCATCAGACCCTATCTTGGACAAAATAGCGCAGTCTTATGAAATGTATGGTGCCGGTGGCTAGAGAGCCTCTTCGAATGTTTCGGCTGTTTGCAGGTCGACAGAAACAAGGCGGCTTATGCCTTTTTGCTCCATTGTGACGCCGTAAAGCCTGTCCATTCGGGCCATTGTCATGCGATGATGGGTGACGACCAAAAAGCGTGTTTTGGTGCGTGAGACAATATCGCGTAGCAGGTCGCAAAAGCGTGAGACGTTCGAATCATCAAGCGGCGCATCGACCTCATCAAGCACACAAATGGGGGCTGGATTCGTTAAAAAGACCGCGAAAATAATGGCGAGTGCTGTCAAAGCCTGCTCACCACCTGATAGCAATGACAAAGATTGCAGCTTTTTGCCCGGCGGCGATGCCAAAATCTCAAGACCTGCTTCAAGGGGATCAGCTGATTCTGTCAATTGCAATTCAGCCTGTCCGCCACCAAATAAGGTCGTAAACATTTCTTTGAAATATTTATTCACTTCCTGAAAGCTTTCCAGCAAGCGCGCGCGGCCTTCGCGGTTTAATGTCGCGATGGCGGTACGCAGTTTTTCAATCGCGCCTATCAGATCATCACGTTCCGTTTGCATCTGGGTGAGGCGCTCATCTATTTCTGCCATCTCAGCTTCGGCGCGCAAATTCACAGGGCCAATCGAATCACGCTCTCTTTGTAATCTGGCCACACGATCTTCGAGCTGGAATAATGGGGGGAGCGCGTCATCTTCGCCCATTTCTGCGAGCGTATATAATTGGGCAGGCGCGGCGGATAATTTTTCTTCGATACGGGCGCGCAAGCTTTCCATCTGATCGGTGCTACGCTCTTTGGCGCCTTCGGCTCTAATCTCATCTTCTCTGGCGTTTGCGGCAAGTCTGTTTGCCTCTTTTAGCGTGCTATCAGCCTCTCTGGCTAATTGCTGGGCTTGGGCGACGGCATCACTGGCGGTGCGGTGATTATTTTGCGCTTCATCCACCAAATCACCAAGCTCTTGCTTTTGCGCCGCAAGGGCCTCTGGCTTGGCTTCCATCTCGGCTTTTTTATCAGCATTTTCAAGGCGGCGATTGGCCAAATCAGACAAGCGCCCATCCGTGCTAGATAGGCGTGTCACCCATGCTTGCTCTTGCGCGGTGATAGCTTCGATGCGCATGGTCGCGCTGTTTAGCTGTTCACGCAAGCTGGCATGATTGCCCATAATAACAGAGAGTGCCTCACGATTATCATCGGCAATTTTGCGCCATTTCACCTCATCTTCTTGGAGGTTTGAAATATCGCCTGTGATATCAAGTTCGCCTTTGGCCTCGTCAAAATCAGCGGTCGCTTGGGCAAGGGCCTTATCGAGATCAGCTTGGCGCGTAATGGCTGATTCATGTGCGATACGGCTGGCATCTGCGGCTCTGGCGGCGTCAAGTAACGCGCGTTCAGATGTCTTTTCAGTTGCTTTGCATTGCGTGGTATGATCTTTTGCTTGGCGCAAGGCAGTCTCACCTTGCGCGGCGGCATCTTCTGCGCCTTCGGCTAAATCTTGGGTGGTCTTAAGCTGGGCGGTTAGCGCGTCCAATTTGGCTTTTTGCCGCAAACGCTCATCCGCGCCATCATGCTCGGTGCGCACCAAACCATCCCACCGCCATAGCTTGCCATCTTTGCTGACAAGGGCTTGACCGGGGGCCAGTGTTTTTTGCGTGTCTTCTGCTTCTGTGCTGTCTTCTATGACCGCAACAGCCGCGATAGCGCGCATAATCGCCGGATGGCCTTTGACATAATCGTGCAAAGGGGTGCCTTGCTGAGGGGGGGTGATGGTCGCCTCTGCCATATCATCGCGCCAATAGCCGCGCTCATCATGCTCGGCGGCAAGCGATAGATTGTGGCCCAAAAGCGCCGCAAGAGCCGCCTCCATGCCATCAGAGACGGTGATGCTATCAGAGATAGGCGCTTTATCAGAGCTCCTGGAATCGGTCAGAACATAAGAGAGCGCATCAATTTGCGCGGTAAGGGCGGCAAGCTCGGCATTCGCATTGCGCGACATATCACTCTTGGCCTGCGCTTCATCTTGCGTTTGGGCAAGCGCGGCCTCAGCTGATTCTAAGGCTTTTGACGCTGTATCATAGGCTGTTTGTGCCGCCTCGCGCGCGGCCTCTTTGGCGGCGGCTTGGCTGGCAAGTGCCTCACTATCAAGCGATAACAGCCCTGCTTCAGCGGCGGCAATCCGGCTTTGTAATTGTGTCAGCCTTTGCTGATGCTGTGCTTTGGCTGATTCGAAAGAGGCAAGATTGGCCTTGGCGCTGGCATGCGCCTCATCGCTATCGAGGCTTGTTTGCTGGGCAGAGGCAAGCTCTGCATCACTGGCGGCAAGTTTTGGTTGCTGTTCTGCCAATTGACTTTGCAAGGTTTGTTTTTCTGCATTGAGGTCTGAGAGCGCCTTTTGCGCATCTGTTTGCAGGCTGTTCTCGCGCGCTTCATCATTTTCAATTTGACGCATTTGCGCCCCAAGCTGGGCGATAGATGCCTCAATACGCGCGGCCTCTCTGTCACATTCATCAACGGCTAGTTTCAGCCTTTGATATTCAGCCGATGCGGCGACCTCACGCGCCATTAAAGGGGTGAGAGCTTCGCCGGCGAGCAGATTGTTTTTTTCAGCTTCAGCGGCTGTGGTGGCGGCATCAGCAGAGACCATCTTTGCCTGATGAAGCTGGGCGCTTGCTTGTTCATCATCTTTGCGCACTTCTTGCCAGCGCGCCAAGAATAAGGTGCTCTCTGCTTTTCTGATTCTATCGGCGACTGATTTATAACGTGCCGCTTGGCGTGCTTGTTTAGCTAGTTGGGCGCGCTGTTCGGCAAGCTGGTTCGCGATATCTTCTAGGCGTTCAAGGTTGGTTTCGGCATTTTTCAGGCGTAATTCAGCTTCATGACGTCGCTGGTGAAGGCCTTTAATATTGGCGGCCTCTTCCAATAAAGAGCGCCTATCTTCTGGCTTGGCGCCGACAATCGCGCCAATACGCCCTTGCGAGACCATGCCAGCAGAGCGTGAGCCTGTGGCGGTATCAGCGAATAATAGCTGTACATCCTTGGCACGCGCTGGCCGGCCATTGATAAAATAGCTAGAGCCTTTGCCGCGTTCGACCTTGCGCGTGATTTCAAGATCATCTGATTTATTGAAATCAACCGGCGCACGACGCGCAGAATTATCAAGCTCTAGGGTGATTTCGGCAATATCTCTGGCAGGCCGATTTTGTGT
>DBMZ01000118.1:0-3172 GCA_002299005.1 Alphaproteobacteria bacterium UBA685
GCCAAGAAGGCGGCCAAAGGCGCGGCGGGTAATGCGCGCCAGACAAAGTTCGATTTTGAATCACAATCAGGCTTCCAGCTACCGAATCACAATTTGCTAAAGCCGCCAAGCAAGGCTTCAGACGGGCCGGGCGATAAGGTTTTGCAAGAAAATGCCCGCATGCTTGAAGGGGTGCTTGGTGATTTTGGGGTGAATGGCGAGATTAAAGATGTCGCCTATGGGCCGGTTGTCACGCGCTATGGTCTGAACCCGGCTGCAGGGACAAAGTCGCAACGTGTTATCGCGCTCGCAGATGATATTGCGCGCTCTATGTCGGCGCTATCTGTGCGTGTCGCGGTGGTGCCCGGCCAGAATGTCATCGGTATTGAGATGCCGAATGAATTGCGTGAGACAGTGTTGTTGCGTGATATTCTCGACCATGGTGCGTGGTTTGATAATAAGGATTCGCTGCCAATTTGTTTGGGCAAGGATATTGCTGGCGCGCCTGTGGTGACAGACCTTGCAAAGATGCCGCATTTGCTGGTCGCAGGGACAACTGGTTCGGGTAAATCAGTGGGGATTAATGCGATGATCCTCTCATTGCTATATCGCCATACGCCAGAGACTTGCCGGCTGATTATGATTGATCCAAAGATGCTGGAGCTGTCGGTTTATGATGGGATTCCGCATTTATTATCGCCGGTTGTAACAGACCCTTCAAAGGCTGTGACGTCTTTGAAATGGGCAGTGCGCGAGATGGAAAACCGCTATTTCAACATGGCCAAATTAGGCGTGCGTAATATCACCGGCTATAATCAAAGATTGGCCGAAGCACGCAAATCAGGCGAGGTCTTAACAAGACGTGTCCAAACAGGCTTTGATGCTGAAACAGGCCTGCCAACACATGAAGAACAAGCGCTTGATTTAGCGCCTTTGCCATTCATCGTGGTGATTATTGATGAGGTCGCAGATTTGATGCTTGTCGCGGGCAAGGATATTGAGGCGGCGGTGCAAAGGCTGGCCCAAATGGCGCGTGCGGCGGGGATTCATGTGATTATGGCCACACAGCGCCCCTCAGTGGATGTGATCACAGGCACGATTAAGGCAAACTTCCCAACACGGATTTCCTTCCAAGTAACCTCAAAGATTGATAGTCGCACGATCCTAGGTGAGCAAGGCGCAGAGCAATTATTGGGCCGTGGTGATATGCTGTACATGGAAGGGGGCGGGCGCATTAAACGTGTGCATGGCCCGTTCATGGAAGATCAAGAAGTTGAGAAGGTCGCCAATTTCTTGCGGGCGCAAGGTGAGCCTGAATATGATGATAGGGTGACAGCCGAGCCAGAAGAAGGCGCCGGCGCAGAAGGCGGTGATGTGCCAGCCGCAACAGGCGAATCGCTCTATGATCAGGCGGTTGCTTTGGTGGTGCGTGAACAGCGTGCCTCAACAAGCTTCGTGCAACGACATCTTAAAATCGGTTATAATCGCGCGGCGACAATCATCGAAGAGATGGAAGGCGCGGGCATTATCAGCAAGGCTAATCACGCGGGCAAAAGAGAGGTTCTGATTCAAAATGACTAATTACGGCCTGTTATTGATGCGCAAAATACTGGTGATGTTTGCCCTTTTGGGGATGGCCCTATCTGTGCCAGCCAATGCGCAATCATCAACCGAGATTATTGCCAAGGCAGAGCGGTGGTTTGAGAAAATCTCAACCATAAGGGCGGAATTTATCCAAGTCTCATCAGATGGCAGTGCGGCATCAGGCACGCTTTATTTGCGCCGACCGACACAAATGCGCTTGCAATATGAGGGCGATGCTAAATTGGCGTTGATTGTCTCAGGCGGCTGGCTTCATGTTGATGAGGGCGCGAAAAAACAGGTCAATAGCTATCCGATTGGCTCAACACCTTTTGCGCCTATGTTGCAAAAAGATATCCAATTGCGGAGCCCGAATTTCACAACCACAACAGCTGTGAAGCAAGGGGTGGTGTCTGTGACATTAACCCAAGAAACAGGGCAAGCGGCCGGGTCTTTGACGCTTGAATTTAGCGAAAAGCCCTTTATGTTGCGGCGCTGGATTATCGAAGATGCGGTGGGTGTGACCACAAAGGTGACATTGCAAAACCCTGTTTATGGAGAGGATTTTAACAATTTTCTCTTTGGCTTGCCGCCTTATTCCTCCCCATCAGATAATAATTAAGCCTGTATTATTTAATTGGCCCGTTCAGGCGCCGCTATTTTTTTGAAGAAAGTGGATTTCATGAAAATCACAAGCTGGAATATTAACTCTGTACGCCTGCGCATTGGCCTTGTTGAAGATATGGTCAAGGCGGTTCAGCCAGATGTGTTTTGTCTGCAAGAAACCAAAGCCCAAGATATGCATTTCCCCGAGGCAGCGCTTGCGGATATGGGCTATCCTTATCAGGCTTATCGGGGCGAGAAATCTTATAATGGGGTGGCGATTTTATCACGTGTCCCGCTGACCGATATCAGCCATAGGCTTTGGGCCGGCAAAGAAGATTGCCGCCATATTAGCGCGGTGGCAAATGGGGTGCGTATCCATAATTTCTATATTCCCGCCGGCGGTGATGTGCCTGATAGAGACGAGAATCCGAAATTCGGTCATAAGCTTGATTTTGTGGATGAGGTCACCGCCTATTTTGCAGAGGAGAAGCCGACCTCATCTGTGATGGTGGGGGATTTGAATATCGCGCCTTTGGCAGAGGATGTCTGGTCCACAAAACAGCTAAAGAAGGTGGTGAGCCATACGGATATTGAGCGCGAAAAATTATTGGCGCTTATCGCTGATGGCGGCTGGGATGATGCGATGCGCAGCTTTTTTGGCGCAGATGAGGTGCTATATAGTTGGTGGTCTTACCGGGCGCGTGATTATTTGGCCAGCAATCGTGGCCGCAGACTTGACCATATCTTTGTCAGTAACGATATCAAAGACAAGGTGAGCAAGGCAGAGATTTATAGCGACGCAAGAGGGTGGGAGAAACCATCTGACCATGTGCCTATTTCAATTACGCTAGAGGCTTAAGGCGCACCAGAGGCTTGCGGCACACCAGAATTGGGTTTTTGGCAAAACATGCTATAAGATGGCCATGATGATAGATTTTTTGAAAATGCACGGGCTGGGCAATGACTTTGTGGTGTTTGATGCCAGAAGTCATAATGCCAGAAGCAA
>DBMZ01000118.1:3305-5391 GCA_002299005.1 Alphaproteobacteria bacterium UBA685
AATGCCTCTTTAGCCGATATGCGCCTTGATGAGCGTGCGGCGCGTCTTGTGGCTGACAGACGCTTTGGGGTGGGGTGCGACCAGATTATGATTTTGCGCGATGCCCGAAATGGCGGTGATATCTATCTCGATATGCGCAATCAAGATGGCAGTGAGACAGGCGCTTGCGGTAATGGCACAAGATGTGTTGCCAGCCTTATCATGCAGGAATCGGGCCAAACAGAGGTTGCGATCGAGACCAAGGCAGGGATGCTATATGCCAGCCAAAAAGGCACGCTGATTGAGGTGAATATGGGCCAAGCGCATTTGGCTTGGGAACAAATCCCGCTTCGTGATGAGGCAGATACGGCGCATGTGCCACTTGCCCCGCATGAGGCGATTGATGGGGTCGCTGTGAATATGGGCAACCCGCATATTGTGCTGTTTGTCGATGATGCAGAGGCGGTTGATGTTGTGGCAAGAGGCGGTGCGCTTGAACAAAGCCCGTTATTTCCTGAGGGGGTCAATGTGTCTTTTGCGCATGTGATCTCTGAGGATAGGGTGCGGATGCGTGTGTTTGAGCGCGGTGTTGGTATCACAAGCGCTTGCGGGTCTGGGGCTTGCGCGGTGGCTGTGGCGGCCCATCGGCGCGGTCTTGCGGGGCGGACATCTGAGATTATCCTAGATGGCGGCTCTTTATATATTCGCTGGCAAGATGATGGCACGGTGCTGATGGCAGGGCCTGTTGCGACAAGCTATCAAGGGACGCTCTCATCAGAGGTCGCACAGGCGGTGCAAGATGCGCAAAAGGCGTTAAATTAATGGGCGCGAATCGACCACAAATAGAGACATTTGGTTGCCGTCTTAATATTTGGGAATCAGAGGTCATGCGTGATAAGGCGCATGAGGCAGGCCTGAATGATGCGATTATCTTCAATACTTGTGCGGTGACGTCTGAGGCCGAAAAGCAAGCGCGTCAATCGATTCGCAAATGGCGGCGTGAACGCCCTGATGCCAAGATTATTGTGACAGGCTGTGCGGCGCAAATTGATCCTGCCGCGTGGCGTGATTTGCCAGAGGTCGATTATGTTATCGGCAATCATGACAAGCTTGATGCCGATAATTGGCGCAATCTTGAACAAGGGATGCTGGCGCCGGTTCATGTGTCTGATGTGATGGAAATCAGAGAGACAGCGAGCCATTTTATTGATGAGTTTGATGATCACACCAGAGCCTTTTTGCAAGTTCAGCAAGGCTGTGATCATAGATGCACCTTTTGTATCATCCCCTATGGCAGAGGCCCGTCGCGGTCTGTTGGTAGTGGGGCGGTGGTTGATTCTATCAAAAAGCTGGTTGCCTCTGGGGTCAATGAGGTGGTGCTGACAGGGGTGGATATCACCAGCTGGGGCCATGATTTGCCGGGCCAGCCACGCCTAGGGGCGTTGGTGAAACAGATTTTAAAATTCGTGCCAGAACTGCCACGTTTGCGCCTATCTTCGATTGACCCGGCTGAGCCTGATCACCAGCTGATGGAGGCGATTGCCACCGAACAGCGCTTGATGCCGCATTTGCATTTATCCGTGCAACATGGCGATGATTTGATCTTAAAGCGGATGAAGCGCCGCCACCTTGCGCGCGATATTAAGCGGTTTGTCGAAGAGGCAAGACGCGTGCGCCCAGATGTGTTTTTTGGCGCCGATATGATCGCAGGCTTTCCGACCGAAGATGATGAAGCGCATCAGGCCAGTCTTGCGCTGATAGAGGCTTGTCAAATCCCGTTGCTTCATGTCTTTGGCTATTCAGCAAGGGCAGGCACGCCGGCGGCCAAGATGCCGCAAATCGAAGGCGGTCTTATTAAACAAAGGTCTCGCGAATTGCGCGCGCTTGGCACCAAGATTTTGCATGAGATGCTAGATGGGCTGATTGGCGGGCAAGATGAGATCTTGATGGAAAAGGGCAATCATGGCCATTTGCGCAATTTTGCAAAGGCCAAGATTGACGGCACAGATTATTATGAATCAGGCGCAATTTTGCCGGTGAAGATCATCAGACGTGAAGAAGATACGCTGATTGTCGCGCCGCTTGATAAGGGCGCAGTTGGTGAAGG
>DBMZ01000118.1:5581-8780 GCA_002299005.1 Alphaproteobacteria bacterium UBA685
GCAGTTGGTGAAGGTAAGTAAGGCATGAGTTGGTTTCGCAAATTAACAGATGGTCTCAAGAAATCATCTTCTAAGATGACGGAAAGCCTATCAGGTCTTTTTACCTCTAAGAAGATTGACGCTGATTCGCTTGAGGATCTAGAAGAGGCGCTGATTGCCTCTGATATGGGCCCGCATGTGGCGGCCGCGATTGCGCGTGAATTGGCCGCGGTGAAATTTGACGGCGAGGCTGATGCGGATAAATGGCGCCTTGCTTTGGCAGAGATTTTGCAACAAAAATTAACCCCGCTTGAAAAGCCGCTAACGGTCTCAAGTGACCATCGCCCGCATGTGATTTTGCTGGTCGGGGTTAATGGGTCTGGCAAGACGACGACCTGTGGCAAGCTGGCGCGGAAATTCCAAGATGAGGGCAAATCAGTGATGCTGGCGGCGGGTGATACATTCCGCGCCGCCGCCTCTGAGCAATTGCAGGGCTGGGGCCTTCGCACTGATACGCCTGTGATATCTGGCGAGGCGGGCGGTGATGCGGCCGCATTGGCGTATCGCGCGATGCAACAAGCCCATGAGGCAGGCACAGATGTGCTGATCATCGATACCGCTGGGCGTCTGCAAAATAGAACTGAATTGATGGAAGAGCTTGCCAAGATTCACCGTGTCATCGGCAAGTTTGATGACAGCGCGCCGCATGATAGCATCATCGTGCTTGATGGTACGGTTGGGCAAAATGCGATTGCCCAAACCAAAGCCTTTGCCGAGGTTGCGTCGCTGACAGGCATGATTATCACCAAGCTTGATGGCTCTGCAAAGGGCGGTATCATCGTGGCTTTGGGTGATGATTTTGGCCTGCCAGTACATATGGTCGGTGTGGGTGAGGGCGTGGATGATCTAGAGAGCTTTGGGGCAAGAGATTATGCCGCCGCCTTGGTCGGGATTGAGGCAGATGATTTGCCGCAAAATACTGACGCTGAGGATAAAGAGGCATAAAGCGCGGAAACGCTTGACAATTCAGCGCAAAATCGCCTAATAAGAGGCACAATCAGGAAATCTTTTCTGTCCATATGACCCTAGCGGGTTCCGTCCGTCCTTGAAGTTTTCGAGCACGGGCGCGTTTTTGGTTGGCATTTTAGCCCTGATTTAAAAGAATTAATGAAGGTGTAGCTTGTCGGATGTTTGACCAGTTAAAAGATAAATTTCAGTCCGTTTTTGACGGCTTGTCAAAGAAAGGCTCTTTGAGCGAGGCAGATGTTGAATCAGCCCTGCGCGAGGTGCGTCTTGCTTTGCTTGAGGCTGATGTATCTTTGCCTGTGGCCAAACATTTCATCGCCTCTATCAAAGAAAAAGCCATTGGCGCCGCGTCGATAAAGTCTGTGCGCCCTGACCAGCAAGTGATCAAAATCGTTCATGATGGTCTGGTAGAGATGCTTGGCGGTGATGCCGCGCCTTTGGCAGTGGATGTTGCGCCGCCTGCGGTTATCTTGATGGCAGGTCTGCAAGGCTCTGGTAAAACAACGACCGCTGGTAAGCTTGCTCTGCGCTTGAAAGATCGTCACAAGAAAAAGGTGATGGTTGCCTCTCTTGATATGACACGCCCTGCGGCGCGCGAACAATTGCGCTTGCTAGGTGAGCAGGCAGATGTTGGCGTCTTGCCTGAATCAGATACGGAAACCCCGCTACAATTGGCCAATCGTGCTTTGCAGATGGCAAAGCTTAAAGCCTATGATGTGGTGATTTTGGATACGGCCGGTCGTTTATCTGTCGATGAAGCATTGATGGATGAATTGCGCGCGATTAAACAAGCGACAAACCCGCATGAGGTGTTGCTGGTCGCTGATGCGCTAACAGGTCAAGATGCGGTTAATACCGCCCAAGCCTTTCATGATGCGGTCGGTGTTAGCGGTATTGTGCTAACGCGTATGGATGGTGATTCGCGCGGTGGTGCGGCTCTGTCTATGCGCCATGTTACAGGCATGCCTATCAAATTTGTGGGTATGGGTGAAAAGCAAGACGCGCTTGAAGAATTTGTGCCTGACAGGCTGGCAGGTCGCATCCTTGATATGGGTGATGTGGTCGCGCTTGTTGAAAAGGCGGCGGCGGCTATTGAAGAAGAAGAAGCCATGCGCATGGCAAAGCGTATGGCCTCTGGCAAATTCGATATGAATGATTTCCTCAACCAGCTTCGCCAATTGCAAAAAATGGGCGGCCTGAGCGGGATTTTGGGCATGTTGCCGGGTATTGGCAAAATGCAAAAACAGCTAAATGCGGCTGGTATGGATGATAGTATGCTAAAGCGCCAAGAGGCGATTATCCTATCGATGACCAAAAAAGAGCGTGTCTCTGTGGGCTTGCTGAACGCGTCTCGTCGCAAGCGTATCGCGGCCGGATCTGGCACAAGCGTGCAAGATGTCAACCGCGTCGTAAAGCAATATCAAGAAATGGCAAAGATGATGAAGCGCATGGGCTCTAAAGCGGGTGCGGCTGGTCTGAAAGCTATGATGGGTGGTCTCGGCGGCGGTGGTGCTGGCGGTGCTGGTCTTGGGGGCGGTATGCCGTCTGCAGGGCAAATGCCTGAGATGGATGCCGAAGCAATGAAGAAATTATCATCTGGCCTGCCTGCCTCTATGGGCGGACAGATGTTTGGTAAAGGCGGATTGGGCGGCATGCCCGGTCTAGGCGGCCTGCCTGGCCTTGGTGGTCATGGCGGTAAGTCGAAACGAAAAAAATAAAGCGAATAACTTTTAATCGGTTCAATGAAGGGAATTTGAACAATGGCTTTGAAAATTAGATTGGCTCGTGGTGGCGCAAAAAAGCGTCCTTTCTATCGTATTGTTGTCGCAGAAGCGTCAGCACCACGCGATGGTCGCTATGTGGAAAAAGTAGGTCACTACAACCCAATGGTCGCAAAAGACAATGAACAGCGCCTCGTCGTAAATGGTGAGCGTATCGCTTATTGGATTGGTCAAGGCGCACAGGCAACTGAGCGTGTTCAGAAGCTTCTTTCAACAGTTGAAATGATGGCAGCTGTTGAGATGCGTGATCAGCCAAAGAAAGCGGCTCCTGGCAAGAAGCGTGCAGAAAAAGAAGCAGCTGAAGCTGAAAAAGCAGCTGAAGAAGCGGCTGCGGCTGCTGCGGCGGCTGAAGAAGCAAAGGCGGCTGAGGCTGCTGCGGCTGAGGCACCTGCTGAAGAAGCTGTGGCAGAAGA
>DBMZ01000118.1:8970-14172 GCA_002299005.1 Alphaproteobacteria bacterium UBA685
TCTGAGTAAGTCTCAAGCGATAGCGGGTGTGATGTGGCTGATAAGCACATAGATATAGGGGCGATTGCCTCTGCGCATGGCGTCAGAGGACAGTTTAAGGTCAAAGCCTTTTGCGAAGACCCTATGGATATCACATCTTATGGCCCGCTAACTTTGAGCGATGGGCGCACTCTGTCGGTTAAGGCGCATAGCCATGCCAAAGGGTTTGTTCTTTGTTCGGCCAAGGAAGTCACTTCGCGTAATGCCGCTGAGCAATTGCGCGGACAGCTTTTATATGTCGCAAGAGATGCCATGCCTGAACCAGATGCGGATGAGTTTTATCATACGGATTTGGTCGGCTTTGCGGTCACAGCGCGCGGCGCTGAGATGGTTGGGCCGATTGTCGGCATTTATGATTTCGGGGCAGGCACTGTTCTTGAGATTAAGCGTGCTGGCAAAAAGCCTGTGATGGTGCCATTTGCTGATAGCTATCAGCCAGAGATTGATGCTTCGGCACAGACGCTGGTGATGGATATCGCACCGCAATGGTTGGATGATAGCAAGCCTGAAAAGGATGCGCCAAAAGAAGGGTAGAGCGATGGCCAAACAGGATGAGACAGCGTTTCAGGCAACAATATTAACCTTGTTCCCTGATATGTTCCCCGCCACTTTGGGGCTGTCACTTGCTGGCCGTGCGCTTGAAAAGGGTCTGTGGTCGCTGGATGTACGCAATATCCGCGACTATGCCAAAGATAAGCATCGCACCGTCGATGATGCCCCGCTTGGTGGTGGTCATGGGATGGTTCTAAAGCCTGATGTGGTATCGGCGGCGCTAGATGATGTGGCACCGGCACCAGGGCGGCGGATTTATATGTCCCCGCGCGGTGTGCCTTTGACGCAAAGTCTGGCGCGTGAATTGGCAGGCGAGCCTGGTCTTGTGGTCGTATGTGGCCGCTATGAAGGGCTAGATCAGCGGGTGATAGATCATCATCAGCTGATGGAAGTATCAGTGGGGGATTATATCCTCTCTGGCGGTGAGCTTGCCGCCCAAATTATGCTTGATAGCATCGTAAGGTTGCTGCCGGGTGTGATGGGAAAGGAAATTGGCCATCTCGAAGAAAGCTTTGAGACAGGCTTATTAGAACATGACCATTATACGCAACCGCGTATATGGAATGAGATGGCCGCGCCAGAGATTCTGGCATCCGGGCATCACGAAAAAATCGCTGCTTGGCGTCAAGATCAAGCAAAAGAGTTGACCAAAGAGCGTCGCCCAGAGCTGTGGGAGCAATTTTTGGCCAAGAAGTTAACAATTGGTGGCGAAAAAAGTTGACAAAACAGGGTGCTGTCTGTCACAAGAGCCAACGAAATAAAACCCAAATTGGGGGAGATGGTAAGATGAACATCGTAGACCAAATCGGCCAAGACGCAGTTAAGGCCTCACTAGAACAACGTCCTGTGCCAGATTTTGGCGCCGGTGATACATTGCGCATCAGCGTACGTGTCGTCGAAGGCAGCCGTGAACGCGTACAGGCATTCGAAGGTGTCTGTATCGGTCGCAAGAATAAGGGCATTAGCTCTTCATTCACAGTGCGTAAGATTTCTTATGGCGAAGGCGTTGAGCGTATCTTCCCACTTTACTCACCACAGGTGCAGAACATTGAAGTTCTTCGTCGTGGTCGCGTACGTCGTGCAAAGCTATATTATTTGCGTGGCCGTACAGGTAAGGCGGCGCGTATCGCTGAGAAAGCCAGAACAAGCAACGCATCAGCGTCTTAATATCTGTTTCAAAAATGTAGAAGGCCGCAAGACTAGTCTTTTGGCTTCCGGCCTGATACTTGCAAAGGCTGTTGGCAAATTTTGCTGGCCCTTTTGCGCGGTATAAACCGGTTAAGGAGGTCTTCTTCTCATGTCTGCACCAAAGACACTTTTTGATAAAATCTGGGACTCTCATCTGGTGAACCAATCAGATGATGGGTCTGCTCTTATTTATATCGACCGTCATCTTGTTCACGAGGTAACAAGCCCGCAAGCCTTTGAAGGCTTGCGTGATGCGGGTCGTGTGGTCAAAGACACAAGCCGTACATTGGCTGTGGCCGACCATAATGTGCCAACAACGGATAGAACCGCTGGTATCGCAGATGTCGAATCGCGCATTCAGGTGGAAACACTCGAAGCGAATGCGGCTGAATTTGGCGTGCCTTACTTTGCGATGAATGATATTCGCCAAGGTATTGTGCATGTCATCGGCCCTGAGCAAGGCTTCACACAGCCTGGCATGACAATCGTTTGTGGTGATTCGCATACAGCGACACATGGCGCGTTCGGCGCGCTTGCCTTTGGTATTGGTACATCAGAGGTTGAGCATGTGCTGGCGACGCAAACATTGATCCAACAGCCTGCGAAGAATATGCGCATCACTGTTAAAGGTGAGGTTGGCCCGCTTGTCACAGCCAAGGATATCGTTTTGGCGATTATTGGCGAGATTGGCACAGCAGGCGGCACAGGCCATGTGATCGAATTTGCAGGTGATGCGATTACCGCGCTTAGCATGGAAGGTCGCATGACTGTCTGTAACATGGCGATTGAGGCTGGTGCGCGTGCTGGTATGATTGCCCCTGATGAGAAGACTTTCGCCTATTTGGCAGACCGTCCTATGTCACCAAAAGGTGAGATGATGGAAAAGGCCATTGCGTGGTGGAAGACACTGCCATCTGATGAGGGCGCAAGCTATGATAAAGAAGTGGTGCTAAATGCCGCTGATATCGCGCCAACCGTCACGTGGGGCACAAGCCCTGAAGATGCGTTGGGCATTGATGGTGCGGTACCAAACCCTGCTGAGATTAAAGATGCCGCAACCAAAGCAAAGATTGAGCGCGCCATTGATTATATGGGTCTTGAAGCTGGTCAGAAATTGACAGATATCAAAGTTGATACCGTCTTTATCGGCTCATGCACCAATAGCCGTATCGAAGATTTGCGTGCGGCGGCGGCAATTGCTGAGGGCCGTGTGGTCAAGGATGGCATGCGTGCGATGGTGGTGCCTGGCTCTGGTCTTGTCAAAGAGCAAGCCGAAGCAGAAGGTCTTGATAAGATTTTCACAAGCGCAGGTTTTGAATGGCGTGAGCCTGGCTGTTCTATGTGCCTTGCGATGAACGCTGATAAGCTTGCCGAAGGTGAGCGTTGTGCGTCTACGTCAAACAGAAATTTTGAAGGTCGCCAAGGTCGCGGTGGCAGAACTCACCTTGTCAGCCCACAAATGGCTGTGGCAGCGGCGGTAACAGGCTATCTGACTGATGTCAGAGAATTCGTGGAATAGGAGAATTAGCGATGCAAAAATTCGATACACTCCGCGGTGTGGCCGCTCCAATGGAAATCATGAATATCGACACAGATATGATTATTCCAAAGCAGTTTTTGAAGACCATTAAGCGGTCAGGTCTTGGGGCGAATTTGTTCCACGAAATGCGCTTTGATAATGATGGTAATGAGATTGCGGATTTCATCTTGAACCAGCCAAGCTATCGTTCAAGTGAGATCATTGTTGCGGGCGATAATTTCGGCTGTGGCTCATCACGCGAACATGCGCCTTGGGCGTTGCTTGATTTTGGCGTGCGCTGTGTGATTTCAACCAGCTTTGCTGATATCTTTTATAATAACTGCTTTAAGAACGGCATTTTGCCTATCAAGGTCAGCGCCGAAGAGCGTGATGTATTGATGGCAGATGCGCGTGATACAGAAAACCCTGAATTGGCGGTTGATCTTGTGGCACAGACAATCACACGTCCAAATGGCCCTGTGATTTCATTTGAAATTGACGCCTTCCGCAAGCAGTGCCTGCTTGATGGTTTGGATGATATTGGTCTGACGCTTGCCAAAGAAGAGGCGATTACCAGCTATGAGGCTGCGCGTAAACAAACGCACCCTTGGTTGTAAAATTTCTCATAGGTTTTTCTGGTCACTATGAGAGACCCAATTATTGAAGAGCCAGCATTATACTGGCTCTTTTTTTTATCAAAGCAGGCGTCTCAATGGCCCTGTAATGTTGCATAAGTTGCCCTGAATAGGTGCATTGAATCATAAGGATATAATGATTATGAGCTCGAACCGTAAAGTGATGATCCTGCCAGGTGATGGCATTGGTAAAGAAGTAATGGCCGCGAATTTGCAGCTGATTGACTGGCTTGCCAAATATAAATCTTTGGATTTTGATATCGCAGAAGATGAAGTGGGCGGGGCGGCTTATGATAAATATGGCACGCCTTTGGCAGATAATACGCTGGCAGATGCGATGGGCGCGGACGCTGTGTTGTTCGGCGCGGTTGGTGGCCCGCAATATGATGATTTGGCATTTGAGCTAAAGCCTGAGCGCGGCCTTTTGGCATTGCGCAAAGAGATGGATTTGTTCGCGAATTTGCGTCCTGCGATGGTCTTCCCTGAATTGGTTGATGCTTCAACCCTCAAGCCAGAAGTGGTCTCTGGTCTTGATATTATGATTTTGCGCGAACTAACAGGCGGGTCTTACTTCGCTGAGCCGCGCGGCATTGAAGAGCTGCCAGATGGCACCAAGAAGGGCTATGATACCAACCTTTATACCACAGGTGAGATTGAGCGTATTGGCCGTGTCGGTATGGATTTGGCGCGCAAGCGTAACGGCAAGATGATGTCTGTTGAAAAATCAAATGTGATGCATTCAGGCGTCCTCTGGCGCGAGGTGATGACAGCGCTTCATGCCGCTGAAGGCGAAGGCGTTGAATTGGGCCATATGTTTGCCGATAATTGCGCAATGCAGTTGGTGCGTAACCCAAAGCAGTTTGACGTGATTGTCACAGATAATCTGTTTGGTGATTTGCTATCTGATTGTGCGGCGATGCTAACAGGCTCTCTTGGCATGTTGCCGTCAGCTTCTCTTGGCGGTATTGATGCGCCAACAGGTATGCGCAAGGCAATGTATGAGCCAGTACACGGTTCAGCCCCTGATATTGCGGGCCAGAATCTAGCCAACCCATTGGCACAGTTTTTGTCATTCTCAATGATGCTTCGCTATAGCTTTGATCAAGGCGCTGAGGCTGATTTGGTTGAAAAGGCTGTTGGCATTGCGTTGGCATCTGGCAAGCGTACAGGTGATATCATGGCCGCTGGCTGTGAGCAGGTCGGCACAGATGGCATGACAAAAGCCGTGCTAGATGCGCTTGATAGCCTTAGTCGTTAAAATTTAGGCCC
>DBMZ01000118.1:14252-19778 GCA_002299005.1 Alphaproteobacteria bacterium UBA685
TTAAAATTTAGGCCCGTTAAAAGATAAGAAAAGGATTATATCATGGGATATAATGTAGCTGTTGTAGGCGCCACTGGTGCGGTTGGCAGAGAGATGCTGCGCACATTGGCAGAACGCAATTTTCCAGCTGATAAGGTCTATGCATTGGCCTCACAAAAATCAGCTGGCCGTGAGGTCTCTTATGGTGATGATGATGTCATCAAAGTCGAAGCGCTAGATAAGTTTGATTTTGCCAATGCGCATATCGCTCTGTTCTCAGCGGGCGGTGATACATCAAAAGCCTATGCTGATAAGGCTGGTAAGGCTGGTTGTATTGTGATCGATAATTCATCCGCTTTTCGCATGGAAGATGATGTGCCATTGATTGTGCCAGAGGTAAATCCTGATGCCGCTGATGGGTGTCTGCCTGCGAATGGTGGCCGCAATATCATTGCCAACCCAAATTGTTCAACCGCCCAGCTGGTTGTGGCTTTGAAGCCGTTGCATGATGCCTATGGGGTCAAGCGTGTTATCACCTCGACCTATCAGGCGACATCTGGGGCAGGTCAGGCAGGTATGGATGAGCTGTTTAATCAAACCAAAGGTATCTTTGTGAATGACGCGGTAACGCCAGAGAAATTCACCAAGCAAATCGCCTTTAATGTGATCCCGCATATTGATGTCTTTATGGATGATGGCTTCACCAAAGAAGAATGGAAAATGCGCGCTGAGACCAAGAAGATCATGGATGAGCGCATCGAAGTTGTCGCCCATGCGGTGCGTGTACCTGTGTTTGTCGGCCATAGCGAATCTGTGTTTGTGGAAACAGACAAAGCCTTTGATGAGGGCGAGGTGCGTGATTTGATGCGCGAGGCAGATGGTCTGTCAGTGATTGATCACCGTGCCAATGAAGGCTATGTGACACCTGTTGAAGCGGCAGGTGAAGATGCGGTCTTCATTAGCCGTTTGCGCCGTGATCCGTCTGTTGAAAATGGCCTTATCTTCTGGTGCGTGTCTGATAATCTGCGCAAAGGTGCGGCTTTGAATTCAGTGCAAATCGCTGAATTGGTAGTAGCGCGTAATTTGGTTGGCTAAGACCAAAATATCTATTTGTTCATGTGTGAAAGCCCGCTTGATAGATTTAATGTCAGCGGGCTTTTGCTATGGGCGATCATATGATGGGTTAAATGCGAGGCCAATTCTAGCGCCTGTTGCGGTGTCTTATTTGCCAATATGTAAGACAGAAACAAAGCCGCAAACGCATCACCAGAACCGCTAACGCCTTGTGCTTTTTTGGGCGCATGCTGGCCTGTAATTTGGCCCTTATCACAAATCATATCTGCGATATTATCGCCTGCATCAATGCCTGTGGCGACAATCAGGGCAGATGTTTTTTGGGCAGATGTCTTTTGCGCAAGTGATGTTAAGGCATTTGCCGCCTCTTCTTGTGAGGTAACAGATTGGCCTGATAGGGTCGCAAGCTCAAACTGATTTGGCGTGATGATATCGGCAAGCGGTACAAGTGTTGTGATAATCGCCTCTATCATATCGGCGCTGATATAGGCTTTGCCATGATCGCCAAAGACAGGGTCTAGCATCAGGCGCATCGCGGGGTAGCGTTGTTTTAAGCTTTGGATAAAATCAGCCGTAGGGGCGATTTGTGAAAGCGCGCCAAAATAGCCAATATGGATCGCCGCAGGCTGGCTGGCATCTGGCAATTTTAGATAATCATCAAAAAGCGCGCGCATCGCATCGCCGCTGATAGTGTCTCTGGCGGTGGTGCCATGGCCTGGATGGGCGGCAAGACGCACCGTATCAAGATGATTCGTTTCAATCCCAAAAGCCTGATAAATCGGCAAGCTCGCCCTGTTGCCAACAGAGCCATGCATCACATTTGATTGGATAGATAAGATCATTTTATGAACTCTTACGCGCTGTGAGGGAAAATCTCGCTTGACCTAAATATGGGCGGTTTTTCCACTATGTCAAAAATACTGTCCTATGCAATTGATTATCTTGACACATGTGTTCTATAAATATGCGGGCATGGATATGTGATTTTCATTTTAAGGAGTCATTTCCAATGGGGAAGGCAAGACCTTTATCACCGCATCTGCAAATTTACCGTTTGCCGTTGCCAGCTATTTTATCAATTACGCATCGTATGACAGGCATCATTCTGTCAACAGGCACAATTTTGCTCGCCGCTTGGATGGTGGCGTTGGCGCAAGGGCCTGAGACTTTCGCGCTGGCGATGATGGTCATCGGTCACCCGCTTGGCCAGCTTGTGCTATTTGGCTATAGCGCGGCGCTGTTTTATCACATGTGCAATGGCATTCGCCATTTGAACTGGGACAGAGGCGCTGGTATGGAGATTGCGCAAGTCTATCGGTCTGGCAAGATGACAATCGCCGCAGCCCTTATTCTCACAGCGCTTTTATGGGCTGTGGTCTATTTGGCTTAAGCAAGAGAGGTTAGGTCTGTTATGAAGCATAAAAATTCTATGCGTACACCTCTTGCCCGCGTTCGTGGTTTGGGGTCTGCAAAATCTGGGTTGCATCATTGGTGGCATCAGCGCCTGACAGCGATTGCGCTTGTGCCTTTGATGGTGGTGACGGTTCTGACAGTGGCAAATATTGGCACGCTTGATTATGCTGGTGCGATGGCATTAATGGCGAACCCGTTTGTTGCTGCTTTATTATTATTGCTTGTGATTGTCGGCTTTTATCATGCCGCCATGGGCTTGCAAGTGGTGCTAGAAGATTACGTCGCCGCAGAAGGGTCGCGCATGGTCGCTATTCTTTTTGTAAAAATGGCGCTGTTTGCACTAGCAACACTAACTATTCTATCTATCTTGAAGGTATCACTATAATCAGCTGAGTGTTTCAGCTAGCGGGATCGGCAGTTCGTGAAAGCATATAGAAATGGGGATTTCACATGAGCGCATATGATATTACTGACCATCATTATGATGTGGTTGTTGTGGGTGCAGGCGGCGCAGGTTTGCGTGCCACACTTGGCATGGCAACCTCTGGTCTGCGCACCGCATGTATCACAAAGGTCTTTCCAACAAGATCGCATACAGTCGCCGCCCAAGGGGGCATTGGTGCTGCGTTGAATAATATGGGTGAGGGCGACAATTGGCGCTTCCATATGTATGACACAATCAAAGGCTCTGATTGGCTGGGTGACCAAGATTCAATCGAATATATGTGCCGTAATGCGATCCCGTCAGTGGTTGAGCTTGAAAATTTCGGTGTGCCATTCTCGCGCACAGAAGAAGGCAATATCTATCAGCGTCCTTTTGGCGGTCATACGCTTGATTATGGCAAGTCAATGGCCCGCCGCGCTTGTGCCGCCGCCGATAGAACAGGTCATGCGATTTTGCATACGCTCTATCAGCAATGCTTGCGTCATAGCGCTGAATTCTTTGTTGAATATTATGCGATTGATTTGATTATGGATGATGATGGCAGCTGCCGTGGTATCATCGCTCTGTCAATGGAAGATGGCTCTATCCACCGCTTCCTTGGCCAGCGCACCGTGCTTGCCACAGGTGGTTATGGCCGCGTTTATTTCTCATGCACATCAGCCCATACATGCACAGGCGATGGTAATGCGATGGCATTGCGCGCTGGTCTGCCGCTACAGGATATGGAATTTGTGCAATTCCACCCAACAGGCGTTTATGGCGCAGGTGTCTTGATTACCGAAGGCGCGCGCGGTGAAGGCGGGTATCTAACAAATTCAGAAGGCGAGCGTTTCATGGAACGCTATGCGCCAACGGCCAAAGATTTGGCAAGCCGCGATGTGGTAAGCCGTGCGATGACAATGGAAATTAATGAAGGCCGCGGTGTTGGCCCAAATAAAGACCATATCATGTTGCATCTGGAGCATATCGCGCCTGAGACATTGCATGAACGTCTGCCAGGTATCACCGAGACAGCCAAGATTTTCTGCGGCGTTGATGTGACAAGAGAGCCAATCCCTGTTTTGCCAACAGTGCATTATAATATGGGCGGCATTCCAACCAATTATCATGGTGAGGTCTTGGCACCGACAGCTGATGATCCCAACCGTGTCTCACAAGGCTTGATGGCCATTGGTGAGGCGGCTTGTGTGTCTGTGCATGGGGCGAATCGCCTTGGTACAAACTCATTGCTTGATATTGTGGTGTTTGGCCGTGCGGCCGCGCAACGTGCCGCTGAGGTGATAACACCTGGTGCGTCTCATGCGCCTTTGACATCATCTTCGACAGATAAAATCCTAGACCGCTTTGATAGAGCGCGTCATGCCAAGGGCAAAACATCTGTTGGCGAATTACGTCTTGATATGCAAAAAGCGATGCAGAAATATGCCGCTGTGTTCCGTTCAGGCGAAACACTAACAGATGGCGTCAAAGAGATGGACGAGATCGCCGCACAGATGAGTGATATTGGCATTCAAGACAGATCGCTTGTCTGGAACACTGATTTGGTTGAATCGCTTGAGCTTGAAAATCTAATGAGCCAAGCTTTGGTAACAATCCGTTCAGCTGATCAGCGCAAAGAATCACGTGGCGCGCATGCCCATGAAGATTTCCCAGATAGAGATGATGAAAATTGGATGAAGCACACAGTGATGTGGCTTGATGAAAATAACAAATCAAAGCTTGATTACCGTGATGTGACAATGACCACATTAACCAATGAAGTTGAGCCTGTGCCACCTGTGGCGCGTGTTTACTAGTCGGTTATCTGATTAATTGAGGACAATGTGATATGGCACAATTTACTCTGCCGAAAAATTCAAAGCCAATAAAGGGTGAGTTTCACGCCGCCCCTGAAGGTGCGACAAACACCAAGAATTTCCAGCTTTATCGTTGGTCGCCTGATGATGAAGATAATCCGCGCCTTGATACATTTGAGGTGGATTTGGATAGCTGTGGGCCAATGGTTTTGGATGCGCTTATCAAAATCAAAAACGAAATTGATAGCACAGTCACATTCAGACGCTCTTGCCGTGAGGGCATTTGCGGGTCTTGCTCGATGAATATTGATGGGCAGAACACGCTCGCTTGCTTGAAATCAATTGATGATATCAAAGGCGATGCCGCGATCTATCCTCTGCCGCATATGCCGGTCGTCAAAGATTTGGTGCCAGATTTAAGCCATGCTTACGCGCAATTAACGTCAATTGAGCCTTGGCTGAAGTCAGAAACACCTGCCCCTGAAGGTGGTGAGCGCAAGCAATCGCCTGAAGAGCGCGCTGAGATTGATGGTCTGTGGGAATGTGTTTTGTGCTTTAGCTGTACAACATCTTGCCCATCCTATTGGTGGAATGGTGACAGGTATCTTGGCCCAGCTGTGCTGTTGCAGGCCTATCGCTGGATCGCAGATAGCCGTGATGATCACACAGGTGAGCGTCTTGATGCGCTCGAAGATCCGTTCCGTCTCTATCGTTGCCACACCATTATGAATTGTGCGCAAACATGCCCGAAGGGTCTTAACCCTGGTAAGGCAATTGGTGAGATTAAGAAATTGATGGTGGAACGCCAAGGTTAATTAA